>NZ_NEHZ01000013.1:0-211044 GCF_002112565.1 Pseudomonas sp. R25(2017) | reverse complement strand
CAGCGCATAACGCACCGGCACGACGAACAGCTCGGCCTGGCTCGCCGGGCACGGCATCACCGGGCTGTTGATGTCCACATGGGGCTGGGCTCTGGCCGCACGCTCGGCCTGAGCAGCCTGGTCAACCATGGCCAGTTTTTCGGCGCTCATGGGGCGAGGTCCTTGTCAGTCAGTGACGGCTGCGTCAATGCGCTGTTGAGGTTGTCCAGCCGCTGACGGGGTGTTAAGCCGGACTCAACGTGGATGCGGCAGGAGGTGCCGGAGTCTTCGGTGCTGCTGAAGGCCAGCACCCTGGAGTCGTGACGGAAAGGGGGAATCCGCAACGCGAAGTGCGCCGCGTCGGACGGCCGATACATACGCTTATCCTTGCGCAATGAGGAAAGGAGCGCGATGTCCAAACCCTCCATGGTTCGTGCTCGCGAGAATGGGCGGGCACGCTACCAAGGCCAAAAACGGATAGATGTAGGGATAATCTCCAAGTTTTGAAGGACGCTTCCGGTACGAGGATCCGCTGTTCAACAAGCGCAAAAAAAGCCGCGATCATGTCGCGGCTACTTTTCATGAACGCCCGTTCAGTCCCGGGCCAGCGCCTCGATCGGGTCGAGCCGGGACGCGTTGCGCGCCGGGACGAAGCCGAAGACGATGCCGATCAGGCTCGAACAGACCACGGCGGTGAGCACCGCCAAAGGCGAGAACACCATCTCCCATTCCTTGATGAACACCGAGAACAGGTGGCCGATGGCGTAGCTCAGGGCGATGCCGACGGCGCCGCCGAGCAGGCAGACCATCACCGCCTCCACCAGGAACTGCTGACGGATGTCCGACTGCCGGGCGCCGACGGCCATGCGGATGCCGATCTCGCGGGTGCGCTCGGTGACCGACACCAGCATGATGTTCATCACGCCGATGCCGCCCACCACCAGGGAAATCACCGCGATCAGCGACAGCAGCAAGGCCAGCGAGCGGCTGGTCTTCTCCACGGTCTGCATGACGCTGTCGAGGTTGTTGGTGAAGAAGTCCTTGGTGCCGTGGCGCTGCAGCATCAGTTTGGTGACGTTGTCCTCCACCACTTTGCTCGGCTGGCCGTCCTTGATGCGCACGCTGATGCTGTCCAGGTAGCGCTGGCCCAGCAGGCGCCCGGCGGCGGTCTCGTAAGGCACCCAGACGTTGAGGGTCTTGCTGGCGAACAGGTTGCGGTTCTCCGCCGCCACGCCGATCACCGTGCACGGCAGGTTGCCGATCAGGATCACCTGCCCCAGCGGATCGACGCCTTCGCCGAACAGCCGGTGGCGGGTGTTGTAGTCGATCACCACCATCTGCGCCTGGCGCCGGGCATCGCTGTCGCTGAACGGGATGCCCGCCTCCATCTTGATCCCGCGCACCTGGAAGTACTGGTGGCTGACGCCGTTGACCTGGGCATCGACATCGATGTTGCGGTAGCGCAGCAACTGGTTGCGCCCCACCACCGGGGTGGCGCTGTCGACGTAGTACAGCCCGTTGAGCGCGGTCACGTCGGCAGGCACCAGGGTTTCGATGACGCCTGAGCGGCTGTCGCCGAAACTGGCGCCGGGGTAGATGTCGATGGTGTTGCTGCCGATGGCCTGGATGTCGTTGAGCACATAGCGCTTGGCGCCCTCGCCGATGGCCGAGATCGACACCACCGAGGTGATGCCGATGACGATGCCGAGCATGGTCAGCAAGGTGCGCATGCGGTGCGAGATCAGCGCGACCCAGGCCATGTTGAACGCTTCCTTGAACAGCCCCAGGCTCGCCACCAGGCGCCTTGTGGTGCCGGGCCTGGGCGCGGCGGCGGTGTCGTTGGGCAGCGCGTCGGTGGCGCGTTCGTTGCGCCGGTCGCTGAGGATCTGGCCGTCGCTGACTTCGATGATCCGCTCGGCGTTGGCGGCGACCTTCGGGTCGTGGGTCACCAGGATCACCGTGTGCCCGGCGGCGTGCAGCTCCAGCAGGATGCGCATCACTTCCTTGCCGCTGGCGGTGTCGAGGGCGCCGGTGGGTTCGTCGGCGAGGATCACTTCGCCGCCGTTCATCAAGGCGCGGGCGATGCTCACCCGCTGCTGCTGGCCGCCGGAGAGCTGGCTGGGCCGATGGGTCAGATGGCCGTCCAGCCCCAGCCGCGCCAGTAGCTCCTTGGCCCGGGCATGGCGCTGCGGTTCCGGGGTGCCGGCGTAGATCGCCGGCATCTCGACGTTGTGCACCGCGCTCAGGTGCGGCAGCAGGTGGTAGCGCTGGAAGATGAAACCGAAATGGTCGCGGCGCAGTTCGGCCAGGGCCTGGTTGTCCAGGTCGCGGGTTTCCTGGCCGTTGATCTTGTAGCTGCCGGCGGTGGCGTAGTCGAGGCAGCCGAGCAGGTTCATCAGGGTCGACTTGCCGGAGCCCGAGGCGCCGATGATCGCGACCATTTCCCCGGCCTCGATGGTCAGGCTGATGTCGTTCAGCGCCAGGAACTCGCGGTCGCCGGCGGTGAAGCTGCGGCGGATGCCGCTCAGTTGCAGCAACGGTTCGGTCATGCTCACGCCCCTGCCGTGCGGGTCACCGGATCGCCGATCACCACCCGGTCGCCTTCGGTCAGGCCCTGGTTGATCTGCACCTTGACGTTGTTGTTGATGCCGGTCTGCACGTTGCGCGCCTGGGCATGGCCCTTGGCGTCCAGCACCCGCACCGGGAAGCTGCCGTCGGCGTTGCGCGGCCCCAGCGCGGCCACCGGCACGGTCAGCACCGACTTGGCGGTGTCGAGCACCACCCGCACCTGGGCGGTCATGGCGATGCGCAGGCGGTGGTCGGGGTTGGGCACGTCGAACAGGGCGTTGTAGAACACCGCCGTGTTCTGCTTCGGCGTGCCGGCCGGCGGGGTTTCAAGGAAGTTCTGCGGCGCCGGCTCGGTGCCGCGCAGCTTGCCGTAATAGCGTTTGTCCTCGCCGAGGATGGTGAAATACACCTCCTGCCCCGGCGCGATGTGGATCACGTCGGCCTCCGACACCTGGGCCTTGACCGTCATGGTGTCCAGGTCCGCGAGCTTGAGCAGCACCGGCGCCAACTGGTTGGCGATCACGGTCTGGCCTTCCTGGGTGACGATGCCCACCACGTCGCCGTCGATGGGCGCGACGATCCGGGTGTAGGCCAGGTTGACCTTGGCCGTGTCGATCTGGATGTGCGCGCTCTTGATCTGCGCATCCAGCGCCAGCAGGTTGGCGGCCTGCACTTCGTAGTTCGACTGCGCGGTCTCGAAGTCCTGCCGCGAGATCGACGCGTCGTCCTGCAGGTCCCGGTAGCGCTCGTAGATCGCTTTGGTCTGCTTGAGCTGGGCCTGGGTCGCCCGGCGCTGGGCCTGCAGGTTCTCTTCATCGACCAGGGCCTGGCGCAGGGTGTTCTGCAGCACCAGCGGATCGATCTCCGCCAGCCACTGGCCCTTCTTCACCTTGTCGCCGACCTTGACCTTGAGCGACTTCAGTTGCCCCGAGACCTGGGCGCCGACGTCCACCTGGCGGATGCCCTCCAGCAGACCGGTGGCCAGCACCGCGTTTTCAATGTCACCGCGTTCCACCGTGGCGGTCAGGTACTGCGGCGCCTCGGCCGGTGCCTGCACCGTGTAGAACACCAGCCCGGCCACCAGCGTCAGCGCCACGGCCAGACCGACTTTGCGCAACTTCGACTGTTCCATAAATGACCACAATTCCGTTCAGGGTTGGGCCCGGTCGGTGACCGGGCCCGGTTGGAGAAACACCGCTCAGGACAGCACCTGCCCCGCCGGCACGGTCAGCCCGTCATGCCACCACGCCGCGAGACTGAAGACGTTGGGCGCCTTGAGGATCGTGAAGTGGTTGCCCGGCCCGTACCACACCGCCAGGTCCGTGGCCTGCCGCCGCCAGCCCTCGACCATCGCCGCCTGCTCGCGCTGGTTGCCCGCCGCGTCCAGGGTCGGGTCGTCCACCAGCGCCAGCCGCACCGGCCCGGTGTAGGCCAGCGCCGGTCGGTAGACCGTGCGCAGCGCCGTGGCGAAGGTGCGCACCGGGCCGTCCATGGCCTGGGGCGAGGAACGCTCGGAAAGAATTCCCGCGCGCACCATGCCCCTATGCAACAGGCGCATCTGGGTGTCCCCGTCGGCCTCGGCGAAGGCCGGCGGGTCGATGCCCAGGGACTTGCCGCTGGCCAACTGCAGCGACTCGACCAGCCGCTGCAACGCCGCCGTGGCGGTGTACGGTTTGCCCGCCACGCCGTTGCCGCCGGGGGACTCGCTGTCGATCAGGCTCAGGGACGCCACCTCGCGGCCCTGGGCTTGCAACAGCGCCGCCATGGCGTACGCCACCCAGCCGCCGAACGAGTGGCCGATCAGGTGTACCGGCCCCTGTGGGTAGAGCTGCCCGAGGGCCTGCACATAGAACGCGGCGGCCGCCTCGACCCGGCTGTGCGGCACCGTCACGCCGTCGAGGCCACGGGGCTGCAAGCCGAAGATCGGCCACTCCGGCCCCAGCGCCTCGGTGAGGTGGACGAAACCGATGACGTTGTCCCCCGCCCCCGGCACGCAGAAGATCGGCGCATGGCCGGGGTGGCCGCTCTGGATGGTGAGCAACGGCTGGTAGCTGGCCGGTTCCGGCGCGGCCGCCGCCTCCAGCGCCTGAGTGAGGGCATGCCCCATCGCCTGGACAAGGGGCGGTTTCATCAGAGTGCGGTGATCGCCGGGCACGTCGATGCAGCGCAGCAGGTCTTGCGGCACATGCCCGCCCCAACCGCGCAGCGGGTCGGGCTGTTCCTGCCCGGGCATCAAGTCCTGCGCCCGGAACAGGTGCACGGCCTGGCTGGCCGGGCTCACCCGGTAGTGCTCCAGCGCCTGCCCATGGGCCGCCTCACGGTCGAAGTAGTGCCAGGCGTCGGTGACCCCGGCCGCCGAAAGTTCAGGGTCCGACAACTGCTGATCGCGGCAACGCGCGAACAGCTCATTGAAGTCGAGCCGTTCGATCTCGGCCTCCAGCAACGCCACTTGCGCGAGCGCCGCTTCGCCCTCCTCGCCACGGTCCAGGGAATAGGCCCGGCAGTGTTGCAGCAACTGGTGCCTGTCCAGGTGTTCGCCGGTCCAGCGCGACTTGTCCTGGTGGGCGGGGTGCGGCGCGTAGGTGTCGATCAGGCCGACGAAGGCCACCGGCTCGTCCATGCCGATCAGTTGCTGGGCGATTTCGTACGACAGCAGCCCGCCGAACGACCAACCGGCCAAGCGGTACGGCCCATGGGGCTGAACCGAACGCATGATGCCGATCATCCTCGCCGCCATGCATTCCACTGTACGCAGCTGCGGTTGGCCGAGGGTGACGCCGGGCAGGCCGTAGACCGGGAAGTCGCCGCCGATGTGCAGGGCCAGCGCCGGGAAGTACATCTCCCGGCCGCTGAACTCGTGCACCAGGAACAGCGGCGTGCCCTGGTCGCCGGGACGCACCACGATCAGGCCGTCAGGCTGTTGCTCGCCCTCCTGGCGCCCGGCAAGCCGCGTGCACACCCCTTCCACGGTCGGGGACTGGAACAGCTCGGCCAGCGTCACCGCAAGGCCGGCTTGTTTCATCTGATTGATCAAACGGATCGCCAGCAGCGAATGCCCGCCCAGTTCGAAGAAGCTGTCGTGGCGGCCGACCCGGCCGATGTCGAGCAGCTCGGCCCAGATCTGCGCCACCGCCTGTTCGGTCTCGCCTTGCGGCGCGACGTAAGGACGGTCGCGCAGCATTTCGGCATCCGGCGCCGGCAGGGCCTGGCGGTCGACCTTGCCGTTGGGCGACAGCGGCAAGGCGTCCAGCGGCACGAAGGCCCCCGGTGCCATGTACTCCGGCAGCCGCTGCGTGATGTGCGCCCGCAGCGCCTCCGCGGTCGGCATTTCGCTGCCGGTGCGCAGGGTGAAATAGGCCACCAGCCGCTCGTCGCGCATCAGCACCACTGCCGTCCGCAGCGCGGGGTGCTCGATCAGCCGCGCTTCGATTTCGCCCAACTCCAGACGCAGGCCGTGCAGCTTGACCTGAAAGTCGTTGCGCCCCAGGAACTCCAGGTTGCCGTCGGTGCGGTAGCGCACCAGGTCCCCCGTGCGGTACAGGCGGTCGCCGGCCACGAACGGGCTGTCGATGAACCGCTCGGCCTGCAGCTGCGGCAGGTTCATGTAGCCCCGCGCGACCCCCACGCCGCCGATGTGCAGTTGACCGCTGACACCCAAGGGCACCGGCAAGTCATTGGCATCGAGGACATACAGGCGGGTGTTGCAGATGGCCTTGCCGATCGGCAGCTCGGACTCCGGCACCGGCCGGTCCGGCTCCAGCGTCCAGGCCGTGCTGTCGACCGTCGCCTCGGTCGGCCCGTAGACGTTGTGCAAGCGCACCCACGGCAGGCGCCGGCGCACCGCACGGGCCAGCGCGGCGGTGAGTTCCCCGCCGCCGCAGAACACGTCGGTGAGGCTGGTGCACTGGCCGGCCTCCTCCAGTTCGAGGAACTGCTCCAGCAACGCCGGCACGAACTTGACCACGGTGATCTGCCGCTCACGGATCACCCGCGCCAGATAGGCCGGATCCCGGTGGCCGTCGGGCCGCGCGAGCTCCAGCCGCACGCCGCTGGTGAGGGGCCAGAAGAACTCCCACACCGACCCGTCGAAACTGAACGGTGCCTTTTGCAGCAGCGCGGCGGACGCCGTCGGCGGGCAGATCTGCGAGCCCCAGTGCACCAGGTTGCACAGGCCTCGGTGTTGCAGCATGACGCCCTTCGGCGTACCGGTGGAGCCTGAGGTGTAGATCATGTAGGCCAGGTGGCCGGCACTCAGGCCCGGCACCGGAACGTCATGGGCCGGAGCATCCTGCCAAGTGCAGCGGTCGAAGTCGATCAACAGGCTGTCGGCCCCGTCGAACAGCGGCCGAGTGGCCGGGTGCACCAGCACCGCCACCGGCGCGCTGTCCTTGAGCATGTAGGCCAGCCGGTCCGCCGGGTACCCCGGATCCAGCGGCACATAGGCGCCGCCGGCCTTGAGGATGGCCAGCAAGCCCACCACCAGGTCCAGCCCGCGCTCGACGCAGATCGCCACCCGCGCATCCGGCTGCACGCCTTGGCTGCGCAGGTGATGGGCGAGGCGGTTGGCCTGGGTATTGAGCTCGCGGTAGGTCAGGCGCTGCGGCCCCGCCGCGACTGCCACCGCATCTGGCGTGCGCGACACTTGCGCCTGGAACAGCTCATGCACGGTTTGCTCCAGGTCATAAGCGGTTTCGGTGGCGTTGAACTCGCCGAGTACGCGTTGCCGTTCCTGCGGCCCCAACAGGTCCACCCGATCCAGCACGGCCTGGTCATCCTCGACCATGGCCTGCAACAGACGCTTGAAGTAGCCGACAAAGCGTTGCACCGTCGCTTCGTCGAACAGCGCCGTGGCGTAGGTCAACGCACCGCGGACGCCGTCCGGCGTCTCGCCCAGCCGCATCGACAGGTCGAACTTCACGAAGCGGCTCGGCTCGGCAATGCCTTCGAGGGTCAGCTCGCCCAACGCCAAGACCGGCGCCATGCTGCTGTCCCAGCCCAGCAAGGTCTGGAACAGCGGGCTGTGCGACAGACTGCGCACCGGCCGGCTGACCTCCACCACTTGCTCGAACGGCAAATCCTGGTGGGCCTGGGCCTCCAGCGTGCACGCCTTGACCCGCGCCAGCAGCGCAGCGCCGCTCAGGCCCCCGGAGGTGTCGATGCGCAGCGCCAGGGTGTTGACGAACATGCCGATCAAGCCTTCGATCTCGGCCCGGATGCGGTTGGCCACCGGTGAGCCCACCACCACCTCGGACTGGCCCGAGAGCCGGGTCATCAGCACCGCCCAGGTGCCCATCATCACCATGTACGGGGTCACGCCGTGGCGCTGGCACAGCGCCTTGAGCCCGGCGCTCAAGCCGGCGTCGAACCAGACCTCCACACTGCCGCCGGCATGGTCCTGACGGGCCGGGCGCGGCCGGTCGGTGGGCAGGGTCAGCAGGGTCGGCGCACCGGCCAGGGCTTGCTGCCAGTAGTCGCTCTGGCGCTGCAGCACCTCGCCGCTGAGCCAGCGCCGTTGCCACACCGCGTAGTCGCTGTATTGCAGCGCCAACGGCGGCAACGGGTCGGCCTCGCCGCGGCTGAAGGCCTGGTACAGCGCCGTCAGCTCGCGGGTCAGCACCCCCATGGACCAGCCGTCGGAGATGATGTGGTGCATCGTCAACAGCAGCACATGATGGTCGTCCGCCATGCGCAGCAACCGTCCGCGGATCAGCGGATCGTCCTGCAGGTTGAACGGCTCGCGCGCCTCTCTCTCGATCCGCACCTGCAGAACGTGTTCAGGCCGCTCGACGTGCCGCAGGTCCTCGACCTGCAGCAACAGGCCGCTGTCGTCCGGCATGATCAGCACTTGAGGCCCGTCGTTGACGGCCGCGAAGCGGCTGCGCAAGGTCTCGTGGCGGGCGACGATCCGCGCCAATGAGCGCTGCAGCGCGTCTTCGTCGAAACGCCCGCGCAGGCGCAGGGCAAACGGAACGTTGTAGGCGGTGTTGCCACCTTCCATCTGCGCCAGGAACCACAGCCGCTGCTGGGCGAACGACAGCGGCAGCGCCTGGTCACGGGGCGCCGGCACGATGTCCGGCAGCGTGCTGCGGCCCGCGCGGGACAGCACCTCGGCCACGGCGGCCAGTTCGGCGTTGGCGAACAAGTCGCCCAACGCCAGTTCCACGCCCAGCCGCTGACGCACCTGGGACACCATGCGCATCGCCAGCAGCGAATGCCCGCCCAGTTCGAAGAAGTGGTCGTGACGCCCCACCCGCTCCACTTGCAGCACCTCGGCCCACACCTGCGCCAGGGTCTGCTCCAGCGCCGTGGCCGGCGCCTCGTAGGCGCGGGTCAGCAGCGCGTCCTGTTCGGGGGCCGGCAAGGCCTTGCGGTCGACCTTGCCGTTGTTGTTCAGCGGCAAGGCGTCGAGCCGCACCCAGGCCGACGGCACCATGTAGTCCGGCAGCCGCGCCTGCAACTGCGCGCGCAGGCCGGCGCTGTCCACGGACGCGTCATCGGCCGAGTAGTACGCCACCAGGCGCAGCGGCTCTTGGCCATCACGACGGGCCAGCACCACCGCTTCCTTGAGCCCGGCGCAACCGAGCAGGCGGTTTTCGATTTCCCCCAATTCAATGCGGAAGCCGCGCACCTTCACTTGATCGTCGTTGCGCCCCAGGCACTCCAGTTGACCCGGCGCGATCCAGCGCGCCAGGTCGCCGGTGCGGTAGAGCAAGGCGCCCGGGTGGTCGCAGAACGGATCCTTGAGGAACTTCTCGGCCGTCAGGTCGGGGCGGTTCAGGTAACCCATCGCCACGCCCTGCCCGCCGATGTACAGCTCGCCGGTCACGCCGAAAGGCACCGGCTGCTGCCGCGCATCGAGGACGTACACCTGGGTGTTGGAGATCGGGCCGCCGATGGACACGCTCTCGGCGTCGGTCGCCACCTCCTGCACCTCGAAGGTCGTCGCGTAGGTGGTGGTTTCGGTGGGGCCGTAGCAATGCACGATGCGCAGGTCCGGCGCCTCGGCCCGCAGACGGCGGAACGCCGCCGGGTCGCCGCGCTCGCCGCCGCACAGCAGGATGCGCAGGCCTTTGAGCGCCTGCGGAATCAGCTGCACGTACTGGTTGAACAGCGCGGTGGTGACGAACAGCACCGTCACCCCGCTTTCGGCCAGCTCACGGCCGAACAGCGCCGGATCGAGCAGCGTGCGGTGGTCGATCACCACCACCCGGCCGCCGTTGAGCAGCGGGCCCCAGACGTCCATGGTGCTGGCGTCGAACGCCGGGTTGGAGGCGAACGCCACCCGGTCCTGCGGGTTGAAGTCGGCGTAGCCGTTGTTGATCGCCAACCGGCCGATGGCCCGGTGCGGCACCATCACGCCTTTCGGCGCGCCGGTGGAGCCGGAGGTGTACATGATGTACGCCAGCGATTCGGACGACTGCGGCAGGTTCGGGTCGTGCGTCGGTTGCCCGTCCAGCGCCAGGGTGTCCAGGTCGATGCGGAGCACCGGGTGGTCGGCCTCTTCGCCGCTGAAGGTCAACAGCAGCATCGCTTCGCAGTCCTGCACCATGAACGCCTGGCGCTCGGCCGGGGCGTTGATGTCCAGCGGCACGTAGGCCGCCGCGCATTTGCTGATCGCCAGTTGCGCCGCCAGCAGGTCGAGCGAACGCGGCAGCAGGATCGCCACGTTGTCGCCCGGCTCCACGCCGTGCTCGATCAGGTGATGGGCCAGACGGTTGGCCCATCGGTTCAGCTCGGCGTAGGTCACCGAAGCCGCGCCATGCACCGCCGCCACGGCGTGCGGGTGTTCCTCGGCCTGCCACTCGAACAGACGGTGCACGGTCAGGGCCGCCGGGTATTTGCGGAACGTGGCGTTGAATTCCGAAAGCAAGCGCGTGCGCTCGGTGTCCGGCAGGATCGAGAGCCGGTCGAGCTGCAGTTGCGGCGTCTGTTCCAGCGCCTGCACCAGGTTGCCCACCGCCTGGAGCATGTACCGGCAGATCCGCTCGGCTTCGATCCCGGCGGCCGTCAGGGCCGTGAGGCTGAAGTCCTCGCCCAGGTCATCGACGCTCAGGCTCAGGCGGTAGCTGCTGTGCTCCTCGGCATTGAGCAGTTGCATGCCCTCCCACGCGGCACCGGTCTCGGCGGACGGCGCGGCCGCCGCACCGCTGTGGCGGTAATTGAGCAACGCATTGAACAGCGGCGCGCCGGAAGCGATGCCGCTGCACCGCTGCGCCAGCGCCAATGACGCTTGTTCGTGGCGCAACAGACGGTTGAGCCGCTCATGGACGGCCAATACCCCGTCCTTCACCGTCTGCCCGGTCATCTCGACCCGCAGCGGCAGCGTGTTGATGAACACCCCCAGCGCCCGCTCGACGCCTTCGCCGCCGTTCAGCCGCCCCAGCAGGACCGTGCCGAACACCACGTCGTCGCGGCCCGACAGTTGCCCCAGCACCTGGGCCCACGCCAGGTGCATCAGGCTCGCGGCGCTGACGCCCAGTTGCCTGGCCTGGGTTCTGACCCGGAGGCTGAGGCCACGATCCAGCGACTGTTGCGAATGGCCGGTGCAGAGGTCGTCTGCCGTGCCCTGGCCGAACGGCACGGTCGGCTCGTCGACATCGCCGAGCATCTCGCTGAAGAACGCCAAGTGCTCCTGCTCGCCCAACCCCAGACGGGTCTGGGCCACGTGGTTGCGGTACGGCACCGGTGCCGGCAGTTGCTCCACCCGGTCGAGCAGCACGGCGTTCATCTCGTGCTGCAGCACTTGCAGCGCCACGTGGTCCATCACCAGGTGATGGAACAGCAGCAACGCCACCACGCGCCGGTTGTCCGCGTCCCAGGCATGCACCACCCGCATCAGCGGCGCCTGATCGACGGCCATGCGGTAGTGCCCGACATCGAAGCGCGCGCGCAGCTGCGCCAGTGCGTCACCGCCGCCGATGTCCAGCGCTTCGCACACCAACGGTGCCCGGCGCCAGACCACTTGCACCGGCTCGTCCAGCCCTTCGTGGAACAGCGACGTGCGCAGGATGTCGTGACGCTCGATCACCCGTTGCAACGTCTCGACGAAGGTGTTCAGGCGTTTTTCGTCGGCAAACGCGAACTGCGCCTGCAGCACGTACGGATCGCCCTGGGTGGCCGACAGGTGATGGAACAGGATCCCGGCCTGCAGCGGCGCCAGCGGGTAGATGTCCTGCACGTTGGCCGCACCGCCCGGAATGCTGGCGATGATGCGGTCGATGGCGGCCTGATCGAGCGCAACCAGCGGCAGCAGCTCAGGGGTGATCCGCCGGCAGTCCGGCGTGATGCGGTTGGCCGGCACCTCGACCTCCGGCGCGCTGCTCACGGCGGCGGCCAGTGCGGCGAGGGTCGGCTGGCTGAACAGCGCATGCACGTCCACCGCCAGCCCGGCACGGCGCATGCGCGCCGCCAGGTTGACCGCCAGCAGCGAGTGGCCGCCCAGTTCGAAGAAGTGGTCGTGGCGCCCCACCCGCTCGACGTTGAGCAGTTCGCACCACAACCGCGCGAGGGTGATTTCCGTCTCGCCGACCGGGGCTTCGTACTCGCGCACGATCACCGAAGCCTGATCCGGCGCCGGCAACGCGCTGCGGTCGACCTTGCCGTTGGGGCTCAGCGGCCAGGCGTCGAGCCGCACCCACGCCGACGGCACCATGTAGGCCGGCAGGCGGGCGTGCAGATGCGCATGCAGGCTCTCGATGGCAGGCGCGTGTTCGCCGACGGTGTAGTACGCGACCAGCCGCACATCACCCGGCGCATCTTCGCGGGCCAGCACCAACGCCTCGCGCACGCCTTCGGCTTGCAGCAGGCAAGCCTGGATTTCGCCGAGCTCGATGCGCAGGCCGCGGATCTTCACTTGGTCGTCGTTGCGCCCCAGGTACTCGATGTTGCCGTCGGCCCGGTGACGGGCCAGGTCGCCGGAGCGGTAGATCCGTGCGTCGGCCTGCTCACTGAACGGATCCTTGAGGAAACGTTCCGCCGTCAGGTCCGCACGGTTGAAGTAGCCCCGAGCGACTTGCACGCCGCCGATGCACAGCTCGCCGACCGCACCGCGCGGCACCGGTCGGCCGTGGCCATCGAGAAGGTACACGCGGGTGTTGCTGACCGGTTTGCCGATCGGCGGCGCGCCTTCCGGCAGCGCGGCGCCGGGCTCCAGCGTCCACACCGTGCTGTCCACCGTGGCCTCGGTCGGGCCGTAGACGTTGTGCAGCCGCACCTGCGGCAAGCGCTCGCGCACGCTGCGCACCAGCGCTTCGGTCAACTCGCCGCCCCCGCAGACGATGTCGGTGAGGCTGGCGCACTGGCCGACCTGCTCCACGTCGAGGAACTGCTGCAGCAGCGCCGGCACGAACTGCACCACGCCGACCTGTCGCTCACGGATCACCTGCACCAGGTACGCCGGATCGCGGTGCCCCTCGGGGCTGGCGAGCACCAGGCGCATCCCGGCGGTCAGCGGCCAGAACAGCTCCCAGACCGAGGCGTCGAAACTGAACGGGGTCTTCTGCAGCAGCGCATGGCCTTCGCCCTGCGGACACAGCTGCGCGCTCCAGTGCAGCAGGTTGTTCAGGCTGCGGTGCTCGACCATCACGCCTTTCGGCGTGCCGGTGGTGCCGGAGGTGTAGATCACGTAGGCCAGGTGTTGCGGGGTCAGGCCTTCGGCCGGCAGGTTGTCGTCCGGTTGCGATGCCCAGACGGCCTTGTCCAGATCGACCACCGGCGCGGCGACGTCCCCGAGCAGCGTGCGGGTCGCACCGTGCACCAGCACCGCCACCGGCGCGCTGTCCGTCAGCATGTAGGCCAGACGCTCCGCCGGGTACGCCGGATCCAGCGGCACGTAGGCGCCGCCGGCCTTGAGGATGGCCAGCAGGCCGACCAGCAGCTCGGGGCTGCGCTCGACGCAGATCGCCACCCGCGCATCCGGGCCCACGCCCAAACCGCGCAGGTGACGGGCCAGTCGGTTGGCCTGGTGGTTCAGCTCGGTGTAGTTCAGCGCTTGATCGCCGCTCTGCACGGCCACCGCAAGCGGTGTGCGCAATGCCTGGGCCTCGAACCGGCCATGAACGGTCCCGTCCGCCGCGTCCGACGACGCGGTGGCGTTGAAGTCGAGCAGCAGGGTCCGTCGTTCGTCCTCAGACAGGATCTCCACCCGCTCAAGGATCGCTTGATCGTTGCCGACCATGGCCCGCAGCAGTTGCCGGAAGTAGCCGACAAAGCGCTGCACGGTCGCCTCGTCGAACAGCGCCGTGGCGTATTCGAGCGAACCGCCGATCACGCCCCGGGCCTCGCCCAGGGTCAGCGACAGGTCGAACTTGGCGACCGGGTTCTGACCGGCCAGCCCTTCCAGCGTCAACTCGCCCAACGCCAGGTTTGGCGCCACGCTGCTGTCCCAACCGAGCAGGGTCTGGAACAGCGGGCTGTGGGCCAGGCTGCGCTCCGGCTTGACGATATCCACCACCTGCTCGAACGGCAGGTCCTGGTGGGCCTGGGCTTCCAGCGTGCGCGCCTTGACCTGGGCCAGCAGCGCCTCGGTGCTCAGCTCGCCCGAGGTGTCGATGCGCAGCGCCAGGGTGTTGACGAACATGCCGATCAGGCCTTCGATCTCGGCCCGGCCACGGTTGGCCACCGGCGAGCCGATCACCACGTCCGTTTGGCCGGACAGGCGACCGAGCAGCATCGCCCAGGCGCTCATCATCACCATGTACAGGGTCACGCCGTGGCGTTGGCTCAGGGCCTTGAGCCCGACGCTCAGGGGCGCGTCGAGGATCACCTCGACGCTGCCGCCGGCATACGCCTGACGGGCCGGGCGCGGACGGTCGGTGGGCAGCGAAAGCAGCGTCGGCGCACCGGCCAATGCCTGCTGCCAGTAGTCGCTCTGGCGTTGCAGCACTTCGCCGCTGAGCCAGCGGCGCTGCCACACGGCGTAATCGGTGTACTGCAAGGCCAGCGGCGGCAACGGATCGGGCTCGCCATGGCTGAAGGCCTGGTACAGCGCCGTCAGCTCGCGGGTCAGCACGCCCATGGACCATCCGTCGGCGACGATGTGGTGCACGGTGACCAGCAGCACATGATGGTCATCCGCCAACTGCACAAACTGCCCGCGAATCAACGGGCCGGCCTGCAGATCGAACGGTGCCGAGGCTTCCCGGCCGATCAGCGCCTGCAAGGCCTCTGGCGCAGCGTTGCGCAAATCCACGGTCGGCAGCGTCAGACCTTCGCTGTCCGGGGCGATCAGCACCTGCGCTTCGTCGTTCACCGCTGTGAAGCGGCTGCGCAGGGTTTCATGGCGGGCCACGATCCGAGACAGCGCACGTTGCAGCGCGTCCCTGTCGAGGGTTCCGCGCAGGCGCAGGGCGATCGGGATGTTGTACGCCGTGTTGGCCCCCTCCATCTGCGACAGGAACCACAGCCGCTGCTGGGCGAACGACAGCGGCAGCGCCTGGTCGCGAGGCGCCGGCACGATGTCCGGCAGCGTGCTGCGGCCCGCGCGGGACAGCACCTCGGCCACGGCGGCCAGTTCGGCGTTGGCGAACAGGTCGCTCAGTGCCAACTCCACGCCCAGCCGCTGACGCACCTGGGACACCATGCGCATCGCCAGCAGCGAATGCCCGCCCAGTTCGAAGAAGTGGTCGTGGCGCCCCACCCTTTCCACTTGCAGCACCTCGGCCCAGACCTGCGCCAATGCGTTCTCCAGCTCGCCCTGCGGCACCTCGTACTCGCGGGTGAACAACGCGCTGCGCTCGGGTTTCGGCAAGGCCTTGCGGTCGAGCTTGCCGTTGGCGGTCAGCGGCAAGGCCTCCAGACGGACGAACGCGGAAGGCACCATGTATTCCGGCAGCTGGGTCAGCAGGTGCGTGCGCAGTTCGCCCACCTCCAGCGGCTCGACTTGTGTCTGGGCGGTGAAGTACGCCACCAGGCGCACTTGGCCGGGTTCATCCTCCCGGGCCAGCAGCACCGCTTCCTGGATGCCCGGCAGGTGGTTGAGGCGGTTCTCGATCTCGCCCAACTCGATGCGCACGCCGCGGATCTTCACCTGGTCGTCGTTGCGGCCCAGGTACTCGATGGAGCCGTCCTCGCGCCAGCGCGCCAGGTCGCCGGTGCGGTACATGCGGCCGGGGTTGAACGGGTCTTGCAGGAAGCGTTCTTCGGTCAGCTCCGGCCGGTTCAGGTAGCCCCGGGCGACGCCGGCGCCGCCGACGTACAGCTCGCCGGCCACGCCGATCGGCACCGGGCGCTGCTGTTCGTCGAGCAGGTACACCGTGGCGTTGGCCACCGGGCGGCCGATGTGCAGGGTCTGCCCCGCCTCGATCAGGCCCGAAGTCGCGACCACCGTGGCCTCGGTCGGGCCGTAGTTGTTGATGACGTCGAAGGTCTGGCTGCGGCCGAACTGGCGCAGGCGGTCGCCGCCGATCAGCAGCGTGCGCAGGGTCGGGTGTTCCAGGTTCTGGCCGAAGGCGTACTCGGCCACCGGGGTCGGCAGGAAGCTGACGTCCAGCGGCTGCTCGCGCCACCAGCCGAGCAGCGCGTCGATGTCCTCGGTGCCGTCGTGGACCGGCGCCAGGTGCAGGGTCGCGCCCGCGCACAGCGCCGGCCAGACCTCCCAGGCCATGGCATCGAAGCCGAAGCCGGCCAGGCTCGAAGTGTGACGGCCGGCGCACAGGTCGAACGCCGCGCAGTGCCAGTCGATCAGGTTGCCCAGGGTCTGGTGCTCGACCATCACGCCTTTCGGCAGGCCGGTGGAGCCGGAGGTGTAGATCACGTAGGCCAGGTGCCCGGGGGTGAGGCCTGGGATCTGCGGGTTGCCGGTGTCGTCCGCCGGCCATTGTTGGAGGTCGAGGTCGAGCACCGGCACCGCCAGCGCCGGCAACCGTTCGCGCAAACCGCTTTGGGTCAGCACCGCGACCGGGGCGCTGTCGCCGAGCAGGTACTCCAGGCGCTCGGCCGGGTGCGCCGGATCCACCGGCACGTAGCCGGCGCCGGCCTTGAGGATCGCCACCAGGCCGACCAAGGTGTCGAGGCCACGGCGGGCGACGATGGCCACGCGGTCGTCGGGGCGCACGCCCAGCCCGGTCAGGTGCCGGGCCAGGGCGTTGGCGCGGCGATTGAGGTCGGCGTAGGTCAGCTGTTCGCCGAGGAATGCGGCGGCCACGGCGTCGGGCCGCTGTTCGGCCTGGGCTTCGAAGCGTTGCTGGGTGGTGAGGCCTTGCGGGTAGGCGGCGGCGCTGGCGTTGAAGCCGTGCAGCACTTGCTCGCGTTCCGCCGCCGTCAGGATCGTCAGTTGATCGATCGGCAGGTTCGGCGACTGCTCCAACGCAAGCGCCAGGCGCTCCAGCGCGCCGTGCATGTATCCGCAGATCCGCCGGGCCTCGATCCCCGCCCCGGTCAACGCCGTCAAGCTGAAATCCTCGCCCAGGTCATCGACGCTGAGGGTCACGGGATAGTTGGTGTGTTCCTCGGCCTCCAGCAATCGCATGCCCTGCCAGGCGCGCTCCGCCTCGGCGGAGGCTGCACCCTGCGGTGCGCTGTGGCGGTAATTGAGCAACGTGCCGAACAGCGGCGTGCCCGGCGCCATGGCGCTGCAATGCTGCACCAGCGCCAGTTGCACGTGTTCATGCTCCAGCAGTTGGTTCAAGCGTTGCTGGACGGCCAGCGCGGCGGCCTTCACGGTTTGCCCGGTCAGGCCGATGCGCAGCGGCAAGGTATTGACGAACACCCCCGGCGAGCGCTCGACACCCTCGCCGCCGTGCAGGCGGCCGAGCAGGACGGTGCCAAATACCACGTCGTCGCGGCCCGCCAGTTGCCCCAGCACCTGAGCCCAGGCCAGGTGTATCAGGCTGGCAACGCTGATGCCCAGACGTCGGGCCTGGCGCCGCAGCGTACGGCTGAGCGGATTGTCCAGCGTCAGGTGCGCCCGCGCCGTCTCGCCGCCCTGGGCGGCATGGCGGCCATAGGGCACGGTCGCTTCCTCGACATCGCCAAGCATCGCCCGGAAGAACGCCTCGTGCGCCCGGTCGTCGAGGCCCGAATGCGCGCGGGCCACGTGGTTGCGGTACGGCACCGGTTCCGCCAAGCGCTGCTCGTGACCGAGCAGCACGGCGTTCATCTCGTGTTGCAGCACCTCAAGCGCTACGTGATCCATCACCAGGTGATGGAACAGCAGCAGCGCCACCACGCGCCGGTTGTCCGCATCCCAGGCATGCACCACACGCAGCAACGGTGCCTGATCCACGGCCATGCGGTAATGCCGGACATTGAACCGCGCGCGCAACTGCGTCAGCGCGTCCCCCGCCTCCGCGTCCAGCTCCAGCGTTTCGCTCACCAGCGACGCCTGGCGCCAGACCACCTGCACCGGTTCGTCCAGCCCTTCGTAGTAGAACGAGGTGCGCAGGATGTCGTGACGGTCGATCACATGCTGCAAGGCCTCGGCGAACGCGTTCAGACGCTGCTCGTCGGCGAAGGCGAACTGCGCCTGCAGCACGTACGGATCGCCCTCGGTGGCCGTCAGGTGATGGAACAGGATCCCGGCCTGCAACGGCGCCAGCGGGTAAATGTCCTGCACGTTGGCCGCGCCGCCAGGGATGCCGGCGACGATGCGGTCGATGTCGGCCTGCTCCAGCGCAACCAGCGGCAACAGCTCAGGCGTGATCCGCCGGCAGTCCGGCGCGATGCGGTTGGCCGGCACTTCGGCTTCCGGCGCCCCGCCGACGGCGGCCGCCAGTGCGGCGAGGGTCGGCTGGTTGAACAGCACGCGCACGTCCGCCGTCAGGCCGGCGCGGCGCATGCGGGCGACCAGATTGACCGCCAGCAGCGAGTGCCCGCCCAGTTCGAAGAAATGGTCATGACGCCCGACCCGCTCGACGTTGAGCAGCTCGCACCACAGTTGCGCAAGGGTGATTTCCGTCTCGCCGACCGGGGCCTCGTACTGGCGCACGCTCGCCGCAGCCTGATCCGGCGCCGGCAATGCCTTGCGGTCGAGCTTGCCGTTGGGGCTCAGCGGCCAGGCGTTCAGGTGCACGAACAGCGCCGGCACCATGTAGTCCGGCAGGTGTTCGAGCAGCCGTGTGCGCAGGTCCTCCACCGATTGCGCTGTGCCGGTGTAGTACGCCACCAGCCGCTTGTCCCCCGGCACGTCCTCCCGGGCCAGCACCGCCGCTTCCTGCACGCCGTCCAGGGCGCTCAGGCGCGACTGGATCTCGCCCAGCTCGATGCGCAGGCCGCGGATTTTCACCTGGTCGTCGTTGCGGCCCAGGTATTCGATGTTGCCGTCGGCCAGCCAGCGGGCGACGTCGCCGGTGCGGTACATCCGGCCCTGCGGCCGGAACGGATCCTCCAGGAACCGTTCGGCGCTGAGCGGCGCACGGTTGAGGTAACCCCGCGCCACTTGCACCCCGCCGATGTACAGCTCGCCGACTACGCCCAGCGGCACCGGTTGCCGTTGCCCGTCGAGGATGTACATCCGGGTGTTGGCGATCGGTTTGCCGATGGGGGTGTTGTCCGGCGTGGTGTCGAGGGGGCCCGCGCAGTCCCACGCGGTGACGTCCACCGCCGCTTCGGTCGGGCCGTACAGGTTGTGCAGGCCGATACCCGGCAACTGCCGCTTGAAGCGCCGCACCAGGCTGCCCGGCAGCGACTCGCCGCTGCACATCACCTGACGCAGGCCGGCGCAGCGGGCGGTGTCACCATGGGAGAGGAACACGTCGAGCATCGACGGCACGAAGTGCAGCGTGGTGACGCGCTCCGCCGCGATGATGTCGCTCAGGTACTGCGGATCCTTGTGGCCCTCGGGCCGGGCCATGACCAGCCGCGCCCCGGTCATCAGCGGCCAGAAGAACTCCCACACCGACACGTCGAAGCTGAACGGGGTCTTTTGCAGCACCGTGTCCTCGGCGCTCAGGCGGTAGGCGTCCTGCATCCACAGCAGGCGGTTGACCACGCCGGAATGCTCATTGATCACGCCCTTGGGTTGGCCGGTGGAGCCGGAGGTGTAGATCACGTAGGCCATGTGCTGCGGGGTCAGGCCCTGCGCCGACAGGTTGTCGGCAGGTTGCGATGCCCAGACCGCTTCGTCGAGGTCGACCACCTGGGCGGCGGATTCGCCGAGCACACTGCGGGTCGCGCCGTGCACCAGCACCGCCAGCGGGGCGCTGTCGTCCAGCATGTAGGCCAGGCGTTCCGCCGGGTAGGCCGGATCCAACGGCACGTAGCCGCCGCCGGCCTTGAGGATCGCCAGCAGGCCCACCACCATCTCCGGGCTGCGCTCGACGCAGATCCCCACCCGCGCATCCGGGCCCACGCCCAAGCCGCGCAAGTGACGGGCCAGGCGGTTGGCCTGGCGGTTCAGCTCGGCGTAGCTCAAGGAACGGTCGCCGCTCTTGACCGCCACGGCCTGCGGCGTGCGCAAGGCCTGGGCCTCGAACAGGCCATGGATCGTCTGTTGCAGGTCGTAGTCGACGTCGGTGGCGTTGAGATCGAACAGCAGCGCCTGCCGCTCGCCTTCCGCCAGCATCGGCACCTGCTCCAGCACCGCGTGGTCATCACTGGCCATCGCTTGCAGCAGCCGCTGCAGGTAACCGAAGTAACGCACGACCGTCGCTTCGTCGAACAACGCCGTGGCGTACTCCAGCGTGCCGCGAAGCTCGCCTTGCGCCTCGCGCAGGGTCAGCGACAGGTCGAACTTGGCGAAGTGGCTGGGCTCGGCGACGCCTTCGAGCGCCAGGTTGTCGAGGACCAGGCGTTCGCCCTGACGGCTCTCCCAACTGAACAGGGTCTGGAACAACGGGCTGTGGGCCAGGCTGCGCTCCGGCTTGACGATGTCCACCACTTGCTCGAACGGCAGGTCCTGGTGGGCCTGGGCTTCCAGCGTGCGGGCCTTGACCTGGGCCAGCAGCGCTTCGGTGCTCAGCTCGCCCGAGGTGTCGATGCGCAGCGCCAGGGTGTTGACGAACATGCCGATCAGGTCTTCGATCTCGGCCCGGCCACGGTTGGCCACCGGCGAGCCGATCACCACGTCCGCTTGGCCGGACAGGCGCGCCATCAGCATCGCCCACGCGCCCGTCAGAGCCATGTACAGCGTCACGCCGTGGCGCTGGCACAACGCGTTGAGGCCGGCGGTCAGGCGTTCATCCAAGGTGATTTCGATCTGGCGGCCGGCGTAGTCCTGCTGCGCCGGCCGCGGCCGGTCGGTGGGCAAGGCCAGCAAAGCCGGCGCGCCGCTCAGGGTCTGGCGCCAGTAGTCGCTCTGGCGTTGCAGCACCTCGCCGCTGAGCCAGCGGCGTTGCCACACGGCGTAGTCGGTGTACTGCAAGGCCAGCGGCGGCAGCGGATCGGGCTCGCCGTGGCTGAAGGCCTGGTAAAGCGCCATCAGCTCGCGGGTCAGCACGCCCATGGACCAACCGTCGGTGACGATGTGGTGCAAGGTCAGCAGCAAGACGTGGTGATCATCGGCCATGCGCACCAGCCGTCCGCGGATCAGCGGATCGCCCTCCAGGTCGAACGGGGCCGACGCTTCGCCCTCGATCAACGCCAGCAACGCGTCTTCGGCCTGCGGGTGGCGGCGCAGGTCTTCAGCCTGCAACGGCAAGCCGCTGTCCACCGGGGCGATCAGCACCTCGGCTTCGTCATTGAACTGGGCGAAGCGGCTGCGCAGGGTTTCGTGGCGGGCGACAATCCGCGCCAATGAGCGCTGCAGCGCGTCTTCGTCGAGGCGCCCGCGCAGGCGCAGGGCGATCGGGATGTTGTACGCCGTGTTGGCCCCCTCCATCTGCGACAGGAACCACAACCGCTGCTGGGCGAACGACAGCGGCAGCGCCTGGTCGCGCGGCGCCGGCACGATGTCCGGCAGCGTGCTGCGGCCCGAACGGGACAGCACCTCGGCCACGGCGGCCAGTTCGGCGTTGGCGAACAGGTCGCTCAGTGCCAGTTCCACGCCCAGGCGCTGACGCACCTGGGACACCATGCGCATCGCCAGCAGCGAGTGGCCGCCCAGTTCGAAGAAGTGATCGTGGCGCCCTACCCGCTCCACCTGCAATACCTCGGCCCAGACCTGCGCCAATGCGTTCTCCAGCTCGCCCTGGGGCGCCTCGTACTCGCGGGTGAACAACGCGCTGCGCTCGGGTTTCGGCAAGGCCTTGCGGTCGAGCTTGCCGTTGGCGGTCAGCGGCAAGGCGTCGAGCCGGACAAACGCCGACGGCACCATGTATTCCGGCAGTTGGCTCAGCAGGTGCGTGCGCAGTTCGCCCACCTCCAGCGGCTCGACCCCAGACTGGGCAGTGAAGTACGCCACCAGCCGCACTTGGCCAGGCTCATCCTCCCGGGCCAGCAGCACCGCCTCCTGGATCCCCGGCAGGTGGTTGAGGCAGTTCTCGATCTCGCCCAACTCGATGCGCACGCCGCGGATCTTCACCTGGTCGTCGTTGCGCCCCAGGTACTCGATGGAGCCGTCCTCGCGCCAGCGCGCCAGGTCGCCGGTGCGGTACATGCGGCCGGGGTTGAACGGGTCTTGCAGGAAGCGTTCTTCGGTCAGCTCCGGCCGGTTCAGGTAGCCCCGGGCGACGCCGGCGCCGCCGACGTACAGCTCGCCGGCCACGCCGATCGGCACCGGACGCTGCTGTTCGTCGAGCAGGTACACCGTGGCGTTGGCCACCGGGCGGCCGATGTGCAACGTCTGCCCCGCCTCGATCAGGCCCGAAGTCGCGACCACCGTGGCCTCGGTCGGGCCGTAGTTGTTGATGACGTCGAAGGTCTGGCTGCGGCCGAACTGGCGCAGGCGGTCGCCGCCGATCAGCAGCGTGCGCAGGGTCGGGTGTTCCAGGTTCTGGCCGAAGGCGTACTCGGCCACCGGGGTCGGCAGGAAGCTGACGTCCAGCGGCTGCCCGCGCCACCAGCCGAGCAGCGCGTCGATGTCCTCGGTGCCGTCGTGGACCGGCGCCAGGTGCAGGGTCGCGCCCGCGCACAGCGCCGGCCAGACCTCCCAGGCCATGGCGTCGAAGCCGAAGCCGGCCAGGCTCGAAGTGTGGCGCCCGGCGCACAGGTCGAACGCCGCGCAGTGCCAGTCGATCAGGTTGCCCAGGGTCTGGTGCTCGACCATCACGCCTTTGGGCAGGCCGGTGGAGCCGGAGGTGTAGATCACGTAGGCCAGGTGCCCGGGGGTGAGGCCTGGGATCTGCGGGTTGCCGGTGTCGTCCGCCGGCCATTGTTGGAGGTCGAGGTCGAGCACCGGCACCGCCAGCGCCGGCAACCGCTCGCGCAAACCGCTTTGGGTCAGCACCGCCACCGGGGCGCTGTCGCCGAGCAGGTACTCCAGGCGCTCGGCCGGGTGCGCAGGGTCCACCGGCACATAGCCGGCGCCGGCCTTGAGGATCGCCACCAGGCCGACCAAGGTGTCCAGCCCACGGCGGGCGACGATGGCCACGCGGTCGTCGGGGCGCACGCCCAGCCCGGTCAGGTGCCGGGCCAGGGCGTTGGCCCGACGGTTGAGGTCGGCGTAGGTCAGCTGCTCGCCGAGGAACGCGGCGGCCACGGCGTCGGGCCGTTGCGCGGCCTGGGCCTCGAAGCGTTGCTGGGTGGTGAGGCCTTGCGGGTAGTCGGCGGCGGTGGCGTTGAAGCCGAACAGCACTTGCTCACGCTCGGCCGTTGGCAGCACCGACAGTTCATGGACGGGCAGATCCGGCGTCTGCTCCAGCGCCTGGACAAGGCCTTCCACCGCGCTATGCATGTAACCGCAGACCCGCTGCGGATCAAGCTGCGTGGAGGCCAGCAGCATCAGGCGGAAGGCGTCGCCGAAATCGTCGACGCTGAGCGTCAGCGGATAGTTGCTGCGTTCCTCGGCATGCAGGTTGGTGATGCCTTCCCAGGCCGTCTGCGCCTGAGCGTGCGCAGCCGCCGCGCCATGGCTGTGGCGGTAGTTGAACAATGCGCTGAACAACGGCGTCGGCGCGGCCACCTGGCTGCACCGCTGGGCCAGCGCCAGCGGCGCATGTTCGTGGCGCATCAGGGTGGTGAGGCGCGCGTGGGTCGCCTGGACGGCGGCGCGTACGCCCTGCCCGTCGATGTCCAGCCGCACCGGCAGCGTGTTGATGAAGATGCCCAGGGCCCGGTCAATGGCTTCGGCGCCTTGCAGGCGCCCCATCAGCACCGTGCCGAACACCACCGACGGCTTGCCGGTGAGCGTGGCGAGCACCTGTGCCCAGGCCAGGTGGAACAGGCTCGCCGCACTCACGCCGAGTTGCCGCGCCTGCGTGCGCAGGCGCTGCCCCAGCTCCGCCTCCACCGGCATGCCCAGCTCGGCGATGCCTTGACCGTCACCCTGCACGTCCTGCAAGCCGAACGGCAGCGTCGGTTCGTCGATGTCGCCGAGCATGTCGCGAAAGAACGCCTCATGTTCCGCTTCGCTGATGCCCAGCCGCGCCTGGGCCACGTAGTTGCGGAACGGCACCGGCCGCCCCAGCCGTGCGCCCTGCCCCGACAGGCACTCGCGCATCTCGTGGCTCACCACCTCCAGCGCCGAGTGGTCCATCGCCATGTGGTGGAACAGCAGCGTGGCGATGATGCGTTGCCCGGCGGTGTCTTGGGCATACGCCAGACGCACCATCGGCGCCCGGCTGACGTCCAGGCGGAAATGCCGTGGGTCAAAATGTTCATTCAATTGCGCCAGCGCATCGGCTTCGCCGTCCTGCGGCACGAATTCTTCCAGCGGCAGGTGCGCCCGGCGCCAGACCACTTGCAGCGGCGCGTCCAAACCTTCCCAGACCACGGCCGTGCGCAGGATGTCGTGGCGGTTGATCACGGTCTGCAAGGCCTGGGCGAACGCCTGGAAACGCTGCATGTCGGTGAACGCGAACTGCGCCTGCATCACGTAGGGATCGCCTTCGCCGCCGCTGGCGTGGTGAAACAAAATGCCCTCCTGCAGCGGCGCCAGCGGGTAGATGTCCTGCACGTTTTCGGCGCCGCCCGGTACGTCGGCGACGAGGTGGTCGAGGGTGTCCTGGCTCAGCTCCGCCAGGGTGACCATCGCCGGGGTGATGCGGGTGGTGCCGGGGACGATGCCGTTGGCCGGCACCTCCACCTGGCCGTGTTTGGCGGCGGCATACCCGCCGGCCTTGATCAGCTCGATCAGCGCGGCCTTGTGCTCGCGCAGCAGCGCCAGCACCGCCGGATCGCTCAGGGCCTGCTTGTTGCCTTGCACCCGCAGTTGGTCGTCCGTGACCGCCAATTGGATGTCTTTCGCTTTGAGTGTCGCCAACAGTTCGATCAGGTTCACAGAACGATCTCCATTCTTTCCGTAATTGCCGCGTAACCGGCCAGGGTCGGGTGTTCGAACAGCGCCCTGACGTCGGCTTCCATGCCTTCTTGTCGCAACCGGCCGATCAGACTGACCGCCAGCAGCGAGTGCCCGCCCAATTCAAAGAAATGGTCGTGCCGGCCGATCCGCTCCACCTTGAGCAGTTCGGCCCACAGCCGCGCGAGGATGATTTCCGTCTCCCCCTGCGGGGCTTCGTATTCGCGGGTGATGACCGAGGTCTCATCCGGCGCCGGCAGCGCCCGGCGGTCAAGCTTGCCGTTGGGGCTCAGCGGCAACGCCTCCAGGTGCACGAACGCGGTCGGCACCATGTAGTCCGGCAAGCGCGCCAGCAGATGGCTGCGCAGGCTCGCGGCGTCTTGGCGCTCGCCGGTGCAGTAGGCCACCAGCCGCTTGTCTCCGGACGCCTCTTCGCGGATCAGCACCGCTGCCTCGCGCACGCCGTCGACCTGCTCCAGGCACGCCTGGATCTCGCCCGGTTCGATACGCAGCCCGCGCAGTTTCACTTGGTCGTCGTTGCGCCCCAGGTACTCAAGCTGGCCGTCGGCCCCGTACCGGACGATGTCGCCGGTGCGGTACATCCGGGCGCCCGGCCGGGCGCTGAACGGATCCTTGAGGAAACGCTCGCCGGTCAGCTCCGGTCGGTTCATGTACCCCCGGGCCACCTGCACCCCGCCGATGCACAGTTCGCCCGGCACCCCTTGCGGCACCGGTTGTTGCCCGGAGTCCAGGACGTACAGCAGGGTGTTGTCCACGGCACGGCCGATGGGCGGCGCGTGCTGCGGAGCGGGAGCGGACGGGTCCAGCGTCCACACCGTCGCATCCACCGTGGTTTCGGTCGGGCCGTAGACGTTGTGCAAACGCACCTGCGGCAGACGCTCGCGCACCTTGCGCGCCAGCGCGGCGCTCAGCTCGCCGCCGCCGCAGAACACATCGGTGAGGCAGGTGCACTGGCCGGCCTGCTCAAGTTCGATGAACTGCTGCAGCAGCACCGGCACGAACTGGATCACGCTGATGCGCTGCTCGATGACCAAACGCACGAGCTCGGCCGGGTCGCGGTGGTCGTCCGGGCCGGCCAGCACCAACCGCAGACCGGCGGTCAGCGGCCAGAAAAGCTCCCACACCGACGCGTCGAAACTGTACGGCGTCTTCTGCAACAGGGCGCCATCCACCGCCTGCGGGCAGTGCCGGGCGCTCCAGTGCACCAGGTTGACCAGGCTGCGGTGCTCGACCATCACGCCCTTCGGCCGCCCGGTGGTGCCGGAGGTGTAGATCACGTAGGCCAGGTTCGACGGGCTCAGGCCCGGCACCGGCGGGGCCGTGTCCGGGTTGGCCTGCCAGGTGCAGCGTTCGAGGTCGACCTGCGCCACCCCGGTGCCCTCCAGCAAGGCGCGGGTGGCGCCGTGCATCAGCACGGCCACCGCTGCGCTGTCCTTGAGCATGTAGGCCAAGCGGTCCGCCGGGTAGCCCGGATCCAGCGGCACGTAGGCACCGCCGGCCTTGAGGATCGCCAGCAGGCCGACCACCATGTCCGGCCCGCGCTCGACGCAGATCGCCACACGCGAGTCCGGCCCGACGCCCAGGTTTTGCAGGTGATGGGCCAGGCGGTTGGCCTGCCCGTCCAGCTCGGCGTAGCTCAGGCGCTGCCCGCCGCACTGCACCGCTACGGCCAGCGGCGAACGTTGCGCCCGGGCCTCGAACAGAGCGTGGACGGTCCGCTCCAGGTCGTGGCCGATCTCGGCGGCGTTGAGGCCGGACAGCACCTGGCGGCGCTCCTCGTCCGGCAGCACCGCCAACCGGTTCAACGGTTGCTGCGGTGACTGCTCCAAGGCGTCGACCAGCGCCGTCAGCGCCTGCTGCATGTAGCCGCACACCTTCGCGGCGCCGATGCGGGCCGGTGTCATCGCCGTGAGCGTGAACCCGCTGCCCAGATCGTCGACACTCAGGCTCAACGGATAGTTGGTGCGTTCCTCGCTGGCCAGGACCTCGACGCCCTGCCAGGCCTCGCGGATGGCCTGTTGTCGCGCTTCGCTTTCGCCATGGCGATAGTTGAGCATTGCGCTGAACAGCGGCAACGTCGCGGCCACCCCGCTGCAACGCTGGGCCAGCGCCAGCGAAGCGTGCTCATGCCCCAGCAGGGCCGTGAGCCGGTCATGGGTCGCCTTGACCCCGGCCCGCACGCCGGTCTCGCCCAGGTCCACCCGCAGCGGCAAGGTGTTGATGAACATGCCCATTGCCCGGTCGGCGCCGCTGCCGCCCTGCATCCGGCCCAGCAGCACGGTGCCGAACACCACCCGCTCCTGGCCGGACGCTGCCCCCAGCACCCGCGCCCAAGCCAGATGGAACAGGCTGGCGGCGCTCACCCCGGCGAGCCGCGCCTGGCTGCGCAGGCGCAGGGCCAGCGCTTCAGGCAGCGCCCGGCTGGCCTCTTCGATGCGATTGCCGTCACCGCGCACATCCTGCAAGCCGAACGGCAACGTAGGTTCGTCGATGTCGCCGAGCATGTCGCAAAAGAACGCTTCGTGCTCCTGCTCGCTGACGCCCAGACGGGTCTGGGCCACGTAGTTGCGGTAAGGCACCGAGGCCACAGGCACGCGGTCTTCGCCCCGCATGATGGCCTGCATTTCATGGCCTACCACGTCCAGCGCCGTGTGATCCATGGTCAGGTGATGGAACAGCAGCATCGCGGCGATCCGGCCATTGGCCGGATCCTGCGCATGCACCAGCCGGATGATCGGCGCCTGGCTGATGTCCAGGCGCACCTGCCGCGCATCGAACCGCGCCTGCAACTGCCCGGCCACGTCGCCCTGCGCCGGATCCGCCGTCACCTCTTCGAGCGACAGCGCGGCATGGCGCCAGACCACCTGCACCGGCGTCGCCAACCCCTGCCAGACCACGCCGGTGCGCAGGATGTCGTGCCGAGCGATGACTTGATCGAGCGCTGCGGCGAAGGTCGCCAGCCGCGCCGGGCTGTCGAACGCCATCTGCGATTGCAGCAGGTACGGGTCGCCCTCCACGGCGCTGAGGTGGTGATAGAGAATCCCCTCCTGCAACGGCGCCAGCGGGTAGATGTCCTGCACGTTGGCCGCACCGCCGGGCACCGTGGCGATCACCCGGTCGATGCTGTCTTGATCCAGCTCGATCAGGGTCAGCAGGTCCGGGGTGATGCGGGTGCAGCCGTCCGGGATACGGTTGGGCGGCACGGCCACTTCGCGCCCGCTGCCCACCGCCGCGGCCAGCGCCGCCAAGGTCGGCTGGCTGAACAGCACGCGCACGTCGGTGCTCAGGCCGATCTGGCGCATGCGCTCGATCAGGCTCACCGCCAGCAGCGAATGCCCGCCCAGTTCGAAGAAATGATCGTGGCGGCCGACCTGCTCCACCTTCAGCACGTCCGCCCAGATCTGCGCCAGCGCGGTTTCGACCGGGCCCTGCGGCGCTTCGTAGCCACGGCTCAGCCAGGCGTCCGGCCCCGGCTCGGGCAAGGCCTTGCGGTCCAGCTTGCCGTTGGCGGTCAGCGGCAAGGCGTCGAGCCGCACATAGGCCGCCGGCACCAGCGCCTGCGGCAACAGGCTGTGCAGATGGCTGCGCAGTTCGTCGATGCCGACCGCTGCCTGGGCGGTGAACCACGCCAGCAGTTGCCCGTCGCGCACCAGCGCCACGGCCTCCTGCACCGCCGGATGGCGGGTCAGCGCCGCTTCGATTTCCCCCAGCTCGACCCGCACGCCGCGCAGCTTCACCTGATCGTCGTTGCGGCCCAGGTACTCGATGTTGCCGTCGGGCCGCCAGCGCGCCAGGTCGCCGGTGCGGTACATGCGCGCCTGGGGCTCATCGCTGAACGGGTCGTCGAGGAACCGTTCGGCCGTCAGCGGCGCCCGGTTCAGGTAACCCCGCGCTACCCCGGCGCCGGCCACGTACAGCTCGCCGGCCACGCCGACCGGCACCGGCCGCTGCTGCTCGTCCAACAGGTAGACCCGGGCGTTGGCCATCGGCTTGCCGATGTGCAGCGCGCCGCCCGCCTCCACCGGCCCGGAGGTGGCGACCACCGTGGCCTCGGTCGGGCCGTAGTTGTTGACCACCGCGAAGGTCTGTCCGCGGTTGAACTGGCGCAGGCGGTCGCCGCCGATCAGCAAGGTGCGCAAGGTCGGGTGCTGCAGTTCGCGGCTGAACGCGTACTCGGCCACCGGCGTCGGCAAGAAGCTCACCTGCAACGGCTGCGCCCGCCACCAGTCGAGCAGTTCGTCCAGGTGCTCATTGC
The DNA here is from genome assembly GCF_002112565.1 of Pseudomonas sp. R25(2017). NCBI lineage: Bacteria > Pseudomonadati > Pseudomonadota > Gammaproteobacteria > Pseudomonadales > Pseudomonadaceae > Pseudomonas > Pseudomonas sp. R25(2017). The sequence continues at coordinate 181,951 of NZ_NEHZ01000013.1, read as the reverse complement.
CGATCGCGGCCGGCGGCAGGTGCAGGGTCGCGCCCATGCACAGCGCCGGCCAGACTTCCCAGGCCATGGCGTCGAAGCCGAACCCGGCGACGCTGGCGGTGTGGCTGCCGGCGTGCAGGTCGAAGGCTTCGGCGTGCCAGTGCACGAGGTTCTCCAGGGTCGCGTGCTCGACCATCACGCCCTTGGGCTGGCCGGTGGAGCCGGAGGTGTAGATCACGTAGGCCAGGTGCGCCGGGGTCAGGGTCGGCAGTTGCGGGTTGCTGTCCGGCTGCGCCTGCCAGTCGCCGGCGTCCAGGTTCACCGCCGGCAGTGGGCCGGTCAGGTGCAGGGTCGCAGCCTGCGCGAGCACCGCCACCGGGGCGCTGTCCTGCAACAGGTAAGCGATGCGCTCGGCCGGGTACGCCGGATCCACCGGCACATAGCCGGCGCCGGCCTTGAGGATCGCCAGCAGCCCCACCAGCATGTCCGGGCCGCGGTTCACGCAGATCGCGATGCGATCGTCCGGCCGCACGCCGAGACCGAGCAAATGATGGGCCAGGCGGTTGGCGCGGCGGTTGAGCTGAGCGTAGGTCAGTTGTTCCGCGCCTTGGATGACCGCAGGCGCCTGCGGGTCGCGCTCGGCCTGGGCCTCCACCAGGGCATGGATCGTCGCGCCCCGGGGATAGGCCGTCACCGGCGGGTTGAAGCCTTCCAGCAATTGTGCCTGCTCTTCGGTCGAGAGGATCGGCAGACAGTTCAGCGCCACCTCCGGCGACTGCTCCAGCGCGTCGACCAAGCGCTCCAGCGCCGTGTGCATGTAGGCGCAGATGCGCTGCGCGCCGATCCCGCCCGCCGCCAGCACCGCCAAGGCGAACCCTTCGCCCTGGTCATCGACGCTGAGGGTCAGCGGGTAGTTGCTGCGCTCTTCGCCGCCCAGCAGCTGCACGCCCTCCCAGATCCCTTCGCCGTCGCGGGCCTGGTGTTCGGCCGCGCTGTAGCGGTAGTTGAGCAGCGCGCTGAACAGCGGCGACGAGCCCGGCACGCCGCTGCAACGCTGGGCCAACGCCAGCGAGGCATGCTCATGGCCCAGCAGCGCGGTGAGCCGGCCATGCACGGCCCTGACCCCGTCGCGCACGCCTTGGCCGACGTCGACCCGCAACGGCAAGGTGTTGATGAACACCCCCAGCGTCCGGTCGGCGCCCTCGCCGCCCTGCATCCGGCCCATCAGCACGGTGCCGAACACCACGTCGCGCCGGTTGGCCAGCACGCCCACGACCTGCGCCCAGGCCAGGTGCATCAGGCTCGCGGCGCTGACGCCCAGTTGCCGCGCCTGGCCGCGCAGGCGAAGGCTCAGGCCGTCGTCCAGCGGTTGCTGGGCTTCCTCGATGTCGCGTCCGTCACCTTGCACATCGTGCAAACCGAAAGGCAGCGTCGGCTCGTCGATGTCGCCGAGCATGTCGCGGAAGAACGCCTCATGTTCCTGCTGGCCCGCGCCCAACCGGGCCTGGGCCACATAGTTGCGGTACGGCGTCGGCGCGGCCAGCGTGTCGGCGCGGTCGAACATGAACGCGCGCATTTCCTGGCCCACCACCTCCATGGCGGTGTGGTCGAGGATCAAGTGATGGAACAGCACGATCGCCACCACCCGCCGCTGCGCCGGATCCTCGGCGTAGACCATGCGCAGCAGCGGTGCGCGGCTCAGGTCGAAGCGGTGATGGCGGGCGTCGAAGCGTTGGTGCAGCTGTTCGAGGATGTCGCCGTCCGCAGGCGCCAGCGCCACGTGCTGCAACGCCAGGTCGGCATGGCGCCAGACCACTTGCTGCGGGCTCGGCAAGCCTTCCCAGACCACGCTGGTGCGCAGGATGTCGTGGCGGGCGATGACCTTCTGCAACGTCGCGGCGAAGGCATGCAGGCGCTCGACGCTGTCGAAGGCCATGCGCGACTGCAGCAGGTACGGGTCGCCCTCTTCGGCGCTGAGGTGGTGATAAAGGATGCCCTCTTGCAGCGGCGCCAGCGGGTAGATGTCCTGCACGTTGGCGGCACCGAACGGCACCGTGGCGACGATGCGGTCGATGGCGGCCTGATCCAGCTCGGTCAGGGTGAGCATGTCCGGGGTGATGTGCGTGCAGCCCTCGGGAATGCGGTTGGCCGGCACGTCGATCTCGCGCCCGCTGCCCACCGCAGCGGCCAGCGCCGCCAGGGTCGGCTGGCTGAACAGGGCGCGCACGTCGGTGCTCAGGCCGATCCGGCGCATGCGTTCGATCAGGCTGACCGCCAGCAGCGAGTGGCCGCCCAGCTCAAAGAAATGGTCGTGCCGACCGACGCGCTCGACCTTGAGCAAGCTGATCCAGATCTGCGCCAGGGCGGTTTCGACCTCGCCCTGCGGGGCTTCGAAACCACGGCTGATCAGCGCCTCCCGGTCCGGCGCCGGCAAGGCCTTGCGGTCCAGCTTGCCGTTGGCGGTCAGCGGCCAGGCGTCCACGCGCACGAAGGCGGACGGGATCATGTAGTCCGGCAGTTGGTCTTGCAGGGCCGCGTGCAGTTCGGCGGCGGTCGGCGCCGAAGCGTTGTTGCCCGCGATGAACCACGCCACCAGGCGCTTGTCGCCCGGTTCGGCCTCACGCACCAGCACCACGGCTTCGCTGACGCCGGCGCAGGCGGCGAGGCGGGTCTCGATCTCGCCGAGTTCGATGCGGAAACCGCGCAGCTTCACCTGATCGTCGTTGCGCCCCAGGCACTCCAGTTGGCCCGGCGCCATCCAGCGTGCAAGGTCGCCGGTGCGGTAGAGCAAGGCACCGGGCCGGTCGCTGAACGGATCCTTGAGGAATTTCTCGGCGGTCAGGTCCGGCCGGTTCAGGTAACCCAGCGCCACGCCGTCCCCACCGATGTACAGCTCACCGGTCGCGCCGCACGGCACCGGCTGCTGCCGGGCGTCGAGCACGTACACCTGGGTGTTGGAGATCGGCCCGCCGATGGACACGCTCTCGGCGTCCGCCGCCACGTCGCGCACCTCGAAGGTGGTCGCGTAAGTGGTGGTTTCGGTCGGTCCGTAGCAATGCACGATGCGCAGGTCCGGCGCCTCGGCCCGCAGACGGCGGAACACCGCCGGATCGCCGCGCTCGCCGCCGCACAGCAGGATGCGCAAGCCTTTGAGCGCCTGCGGGATCAGTTGCACGTACTGGTTGAACAGCGCGGTGGTGACGAACAGCACCGTCACCCCGGACGCCGTCAGCGCCCGGCCGAACGCCTGCGGATCGAGCAAGGTGCGGTGGTCGATCACCACCACCTGGCCGCCGTTGAGCAGCGCACCCCAGACGTCCATGGTGCTGGCGTCGAATGCCGGGTTGGAGGCGAACGCCACCCGGTCTTCGGCATTGAAGTCGGCATAGCCGTTGTTGATCACCAGCCGCGCGACGGCGCGGTGCGGCACCAGCACGCCTTTGGGGGTGCCGGTGGAGCCGGAGGTGTACATGATGTACGCCACCGATTCGGACGACTGGTGCAGCTCCGGGTTGTGCACCGGGTGATGGTCCAGCGCCAGGGTGTCGAGGTCGAGGCGCCACGGGGCATATTCGGCGGCCTCGTCGGTGCGGGTCAGCAGCATGACCGCCCGGCTGTCCTGCGCCATGAACGCCTGGCGCTCGGCCGGGGCGTTGATGTCCAGCGGCACGTACACCGCCGCGCATTTGCCGATCGCCAGTTGCGCCACCAACAGGTCCAGCGACCGGGGCAGCAGCGTCGCCACGCTGTGGCCCGGCTGCACGCCCAGTTCGATCAGGTAGTGGGCGAGCCGGTTGGCGCGCTGGTTGAGTTCGCGGTAGCTCAACTGCGCCTCGCCCTGCACCGCCGCCAGCGCATCCTGACGCAGCGCGGCCTGGGCTTCGAACAGGCGGTGGACGGTCTGCTTGCACGGGTATTCGCGGCCGGTCAGGTTGAAGCCGATCAGCAGCCGCTGGCGCTCGCCCGGCGACAGCACCGACACCTGATGCAGCGGCCTGGCCGGGTCGTGCTCCAGTGCGTCGGCCAGCCCCAGCAGGGCCGTCTGCAGCAGGTGGCAGACCCGCGCCCCGTCCACGTCCGGCACGGCCTGCACCGTCAGGCGCAGCCCTTGGCCGAAGTCGTCGACGTTGACCGCCAGCGGGTAGTTGCTGCGCTCGCGGGAGCTGAGGACGTGGATCCCGTCCCAGTCCAGCGCCGGCGCCTGCGGCGCGCTGTGGCGGTAGTTGAGCAAGGTGCTGAACAGCGGCAACGCGCCCGGCACGCCGCTGCAACGCAGGGCCTGGGCCAGTGACGCCTGTTCATGGCCGAGCAGTTGCGCCAGCCGTTGATGAGTGGCACGCACGCCCTCTTCCACCGGCGCCGATCCGGCGCCGACCCGCAGCGGCAACGTGTTGATGAACATGCCCAGCGCCCGCTCGGCGCCCTCGCCGCCCTGCATCCGCCCGAGCAGCACGGTGCCGAACACTACGTCGTCGCGGCCGGACATCTGCGCCAGCACCTGGCCCCAGCCTTGGTGCACCAGGCTCGCCAGGCTGATGCCGAGCCGTCGGGCCTGCTCGCGCAGGCGTTCGACGAGGCTGTCGTCCAGGGCCATCTCGCTTTCGATGACGGTGCTGCCGTCGCCGTGCACGTCGTGCAGACCGAACGCCACGGTCGGCTCCTCGATGTCGCCGAGCATCTCGCGGAAGAACGCCTCGTGGGCCTCGGCCGCCGCGCCGAGCCGCGCCTGCGCCACGTAGTTGCGGTACTGCACCGCCGCCGGCCCTTGAGCGGCGCGGTCGTTGAGGGCATCGCCCATCTCCGCCACCAGCACCTCCAGGGCGGTGTGGTCGAGCACGATGTGATGCAGCAACAGGATGCCGACCCAGCGGTTGCGTTGCGGATCCTGGGTGTAGGCGAACCGCATCAGCGGCGCGCGCTCGAGATCCAGGCGATAGCGGCGCGGATCGAAGCGTGCCTGCATCTGGCGCAGGACATCGCCGTCCAGCGGATCGACATCGACCCGTTCCAGCGCCAGCGGCGCCTCGCGCCAGACCACTTGCACCGGCTCCTCAAGGCCTTCGCCGACCACGCTGGTGCGCAGGATGTCGTGACGGGCGATGACGCTGTTCAAGGCCCGCACGAACGCCTTGACCTGCGTCAGCGTATCGAAGGCGAACTGCGCCTGGAGCACGTACGGATCGCCGTCGGCGGTGGCCAGGTGGTGGTAGAGAATCCCGGCCTGCAGCGGGGCCAGGGCATAGATGTCCTGCACGTTGGCGACGCCGCCGGGCACGGTCTCGACGATGCGGTCGATGGCCGCCTGGTCCAGCGTGGCCAGCGGCAGCAGGTCCGGGGTGATGCGGGTGCAGCCAGGCTCGATGCGGTTGGCCGGCACGCTGACCGTCTGCGCCGCGCCCAGGGTCGCCGCCAGCGCAGCCACGCTCGGCTGGCCGAACAGCACGCGCACGTCGCAGTGCAGTTCCTGCTGGCGCATGCGTTCGATCAGCTTGACCGCCAGCAATGAATGGCCGCCCAGTTCGAAGAAGTTGTCATGCCGGCCGACCGAGTCCAGCCCCAGCACCGCCTGCCAGATCGCGGCGATGCGGGTCTCCGTTTCGCCGACCGGCGCTTCGAAGCCACGACGGGCGAAGGCCTCGCCGTCAGGCTGCGGCAACGCCTTGCGGTCCAGTTTGCCGTTGGCGGTCAGCGGGAAGGCGTCGAGCCGCACGAACGCGCTCGGCACCATGTAGTCGGCCAGCGACAGCAGCAGGCGGTCGCGCAGGTGCGCCGCGCTCGGCTCAAAGCCCTCGTCGGCCAGCCAGTACGTCACCAGGCGTGGCTCGCCGGGGGTGTCCTCGCGGGCGATCACCACCGCTTCGCGCACCCCGTCGCACTCGGCCAGGCGCGCTTCGATCTCACCCAGCTCGATGCGGAAACCTCGGATCTTCACCTGATCGTCGTTGCGCCCCAGGTATTCGAGGCTGCCGTCCGCCGCCCGGCGCGCCAGGTCGCCGGTCTTGTACAGGCGGGCCTCGGCGCGGTGGCTGAACGGGTCGGCGATGAAGCGTTCGGCCGTGAGGGTCTCTCGGTTCAGGTAGCCGCGGGCCACCCCGGCGCCGCCGACGTACAGTTCACCGGCCACACCCACCGGCAACGGTTCGCCGCGGGCGTCGAGCACATACAGTTGCAGGTCGGGGATGCGCACGCCGATGGGGCTGGCGCCGACCGATTGGGCGTCCGCCGCCTCCAGCGGCCGATAGGTCACGTGCACCGTGGTCTCGGTGATGCCGTACATGTTCACCAGCCGGGTGCCGGCGTTGCCGACCCTCGCGTACCAGGGCTTGAGCGAGCCGGGTTCCAGCGCCTCGCCGCCGAAGATCACCTCGCGCAGGGAATGCTGCAACGGGCTGCGGCCCTGGGCTGCGATCAGCTGGCGGAACGCGCTGGGCGTCTGGTTGAGCACCGTGACGCCGGCGCGGCACAGCAGCGCGTAGCACTCGTCCGGCGAACGGCTGATGCGCTGCGGCACCACCAGCAACTGCCCGCCGAACGCCAGCGCGCCCCAGATCTCCCAGACCGAAAAGTCGAAGGCAAAGGAATGGAACAGCGCCCAGACGTCCTTCGGGTTGAACTGGAACCAGTCGTGGGTCGCCGAAAACAGCCGGGCCACGTTGCGGTGCTCGACCATCACCCCTTTGGGCTGGCCGGTGGAGCCGGAGGTGTAGATCACGTAGGCCAGGTGCGCCGGCGTCAGCTCCGGGACCTGCGGGTCGAAGTCCGGTTCGGCCTGCAGGTCGTGGTCGTCGAGGTCGACCGACGGCGCCGTGGTTGCCCCCAGCCGGTCCCGTGTGCCGGCCTGCATCAGCACCGCCACAGGCGCGCTGTCTTTGAGGGTGAAGGCGATCCGCTCCAGCGGATAGGCGGGATCGATGGGGACATAACCGGCGCCGGCCTTGAGCACCGCCAGCAGGCCGACGATCATCTGCGGACCGCGTTCGACGCAGATCGCCACCCGGTCATCCGGGCGGATGCCCATGGCCAGCAGGCGGTGGGCCACCCGGTTGGCCTGGCGGTTGAGCCCGCCGTAGCTGTAGGTCTTGCCTTCGAACAGCAGCGCCACGGCCTGGGGCCGGCCCTGTGCGTGGGCTTCGAACTGCTGATGGATCAGCGGCGTGTCGGGGAACGTGCGCAACGGCGCGTTGACGCCATGCAGCAGGTATTCGCGCTCGGCGGCCGGCAGGATGTTCAGGCTGTGCAGCGGCGCCTGCGGGCGCTCCTGCAAGGCATCGGCCAGGCTCTCCAGCGCCGTGTGCAGGTAGCCGGCGATACGCTCGGCGCCCAGGGCTTCGTCGGCCAGCGCGGTAATGCGCAGGTCCTCGCCCAGATCGTCGATGTTGACGGTCAATGGGTAGTTGGTGCGTTCGCGGGCGCCCAGCACCTGCACGCCGGGCGCCAGGTCGATCACCTCGGCCACCTCTTCGGCGCTGCTGTGGCGGTAGTTGAGCATGGCGCTGAACAGCGGCGTCGGCACCGCCACGGCGCTGCAGCGCTGGGCCAGCGCCAGCGGGGCCTGCTCATGGGCGAGCAGCGCGGTCAGGCGCCGATGGGTCGCCAGCACACCGTCGCGCACGCTGCCGTCGCCGACATCCACCCGCAGCGGAAGGGTGTTGATGAACATGCCCAGGGCCTGCTCGACACCGTCGCCCGCCTCCATCCGCCCCAGCAGCACGGTGCCGAACACCACCGCCGTGCGCCCGGACAACTGCCCCAGCACCCGCGCCAGCGCCAGGTGCATCAGGCTCGCCACGCTCACCCCCAACTGCCGGGCCTGCCCGCGCAGGCGCAGGCTCAGGTCGCTATCGAGCATGCGCCAGGCCTCTTCGATGCCTTGGCCGTCGCCCTGCACGTCGTGCAGGCCGCCGGGCAGCGTCGGCTCGTCGATGTCGGCGAGCATGTCGCGGAAGAAGGCCTCCTGCGCCGCCTCGTCCGCCTCCAGACGGGCCTTGGCCAGGTGATTGCGAAACGGCACCGCTGCCGCAACCTCTTCGCCGCGGCCGAGCAGGTGCGCCTGGATTTCCCGGCGCACCACGTCGAGGGCGACGTGATCCATGATCATGTGGTGGAACAGCAGCAGGGCCACCACCCGGCCGTTGGCCGGATCTTCGGCGAACGCCAGCCGCAGCAGCGGCGCATCGATGTCTTCGCCGCCCTCCTCAAGCGGGGCCTGCACCGGGGCCAGGTGCAGGGTCGCGCCCACGCACAGCGCCGGCCAGACCTCCCAGGCCATGGCGTCGAAGCCGAACCCGGCCAGGCTCGACGCATGGCTGCCGGCGCGCAGGCCGAAGGCCTCGCAATGCCAGTCGATCAGGTTCGACAGGGTGCGGTGCTCGACCATCACGCCCTTGGGCAGGCCGGTGGAGCCGGAGGTGTAGATCACGTAGGCCAGGTGCCGGTGGGTGAGCGCCGGCACATCGGGCCTGGCCGGGTTGATCGGCCAGCGGCGCCGGTCCAGCTCAACCACCGGCACGGCGGAGTTCGGCAGGCGTTCGCGCAGATCGCTCTGGGTCAGCACCGCCACGGGGGCGCTGTCCTCCAGCAGGTAGCGCAGCCGTTCGGCCGGGTGCGCCGGATCCACCGGCACATACCCGGCGCCCGCCTTGAGGATGGCCAGCAGGCCGACCAGGGTGTCCAGCCCGCGCCGGGCGACCACCGCCACCCGGTCGTCGGGGCGCACGCCGAGGCCGATCAAGTGGTGCGCCAAGCCATTGGCCTGCCCGTCGAGATCGGCGTAGGTCAACGGCCTGCCTTCATGGATGGCCGCCAGGGCCTGGGGACGCTCCGCCGCCTGCGCCTCGAAACGCCGGTGCACGGGCTGGCCCTGGCGGAAGTCGGTGCGCGTATTGTTCCAGCGCTGCAGCAACGCTGCCTCCGCCGGGGTGGCCAGGCTGAAGTCGGCCACCGCCAGGCCGGCGTCCTCCAGCCCTTGCTCCAGCACCCACAGCAGGCGCTCGGCCAGGGCCTTGATGTCGTCGGCGTCAAAATAGGCTTCGTTGTAGACCAGGTACAGGCTGTCCTTTTCGTTGCTGCGGTTGCTGAGCAGATGTACCGACAGCGGCGTGCCTTCCTCGTGGTTCGAGACCTTGACCACCTCCCCTCGGGCCTCGCCGTAGCGGTACTCGTGGATGTCCTGCTCGTAGGACACCGTCAGTTCGAAGAGCTGCGAGCGGTCCTCGCGCAGCAGGCCCAGCGCCCGGTTCATTTCGCTGAGGGGAAAGCGCTGATGGCGGAAGTCCTGTTTCAGCTCATCGCGGATCGCCACGATCAATTGGCTGAACGACAGCTCGCGGCCAAACCCCATGCGCACGGCGCTGACTTGGGTGAAGAGACCGAGGGTGGACTTGAAACGGGCCCCGGAGCGGTTGAGCAGCGGCACCCCCACCACCCATTCGTCGCGCTGGGCGGAGCGGCTGAAATAGACGTGCATCGCCGCCAGCAGCACATGGAACGCCGAGGCGCCGAACTCCCGCGCCACCTGCTTCATGCGCTCGTGCAGGCTGACCGGGAACGGCTGGGAAAAGATCCGGCTCGGTGCCGCAGCCGGCCCGTGGCGTTCCTGATGACGGGGCAGCAGCAGGCGCTCGGGCACGTGGCGGTACTTGTCCAGCCAGTAGGCACGGTCTTGTTCGTACCGCGCACTGCCGTGGTAACGCGCATCGTCGAGGATGAAGTCGACGTAGGACGGCGCCTCTTCGGGTGGCTGGTCGCCGCTGGCCAGCGCGTTGTAGATCTCGTCCAGCGACTTGAGCATCTCGCCGAACCCCCAGCCGTCGGTGATCAGGTGGTGGGCCAGGATCGACAGCCAGTGCCGCTGACGGTCCAGCCGTATCAGCAGAAAGCGGAACAGCGGCCCGCCGTCCAGCGTGAAGGGCTGTTCGATGCGCTCCTGGATCAACGCCCGCGCCGCCGCTTCAGGGTCGGGATGGCTGGAGAAGTCATGCAGCGGCATCGGCGCCGGCAGCGACCGCGCAAAGCGCTGCAGCGGCATGCCCTGCTCGCCCGCCCCCGGCAGCAGCACCGTGCGCACGGCGTCGTGGCGGGCCACCAGGCGTTCGAGCGCCGCCTGCATCAGCTCAGGCTCCAGCGGGCCGCTCAGGTCGACATAGCCGCCGATGTTGTACAGCGGCGAATCGCCCTGACGCAGTTGATCGAGCCAGATGTCACTCTGGGCGGCGGTCAGCGCAAAGGTTTCGGCGGTCGCGGACAGTCCGTCCGCCGCATCGGCAGCAAATGAGTTCATAAGATCCTTCTCATGTGATTGTGCCGGTATTCAAGCACCGGCCCCGGAAGCGGCATGACACGTGAAACCCGGACACCCGGGCCGGGCGCCGCGCCTGCCTTTTGCGCGGGGCCACGACGGGCGCTCGGCAACCGCCCCTTACGTCCCGAAAGGAATAGCTGAAAGTCTTGTAGGACAATTGCCATACCTGCAGCCCGCTCTAGATCCGGTTTTGCCGGCCAATCTCGCCGATCCTCCCGATTTAGTGCCCCTGTGATTAACCGTTCAATCACCGGGGCGATTTTCGCAGCCCATTCCGCGTAGGAATCGTGGGCGCATCAATTCAGAAAAGATGGCAATTTGTGTCCCCGCTTTCCCTTACAGACGCAAGACAAACCCATAGGCTTAAATCCCTGCTCAAGGAGAAACGGGACTTGCAGGGGCGTGTGCACGGCAGACGATTCGGTAAAGGCGTGAAGACAAGGATGACAAAGACATGAATCTGACCGGCAGTATCCGCAACACGGAAAACCCGCACTTCTACTGGCAACTGGGCGAATTGATCGCCAGCACCGGCGACGAACGGTTCGCCACCAACCTGTTCCAGTTGGTCGATACCCTGGTGCCGGTCAACCGGGTCGACCTGAGCGAATGGACGCTGGACGAGCGCCAGGCCAGCGTGGTCGAGGTCAAGGCACTGGGCAGCGCCGGCCAGCCGCAGACGTTCCCGCCCCCGGATCCCCTGCAGCGGCCGGACGACCATCCGTTGCTGCAGAAAATGATCGAGATGAACGACTCGCTGCTGATCCAGCTCAAGGCCTCGCTCCAGCACCGCCACCCGCATTTGGGTGTCCATCAATGCAATCTGGTGTCGCGCAACTCCAATCGCCGCTGCGTCATTTCGTTCTACCGCCCGCAAACGCACCGGGTGTTTTCCCTGCCGGAGCTGTCGTTCCTCAAGAGCCTGTCCGACACCCTGCTGCCGTTGATCGAGCGCCACGCCCACCTCAGCCGGCAGACCACCGCCCGACACCTGCGACCGCCCGTGGCCGACCAGGACCAGGCGCCGTTGCACCAGGTGTTCGAGGAGCGCCTGACCCTCAGCGAAATCAACCTGTCGGTGCGGGAAAAGGAAGTCTGCCTGGGCCTGCTGACCGGCGGCACCGTGCCGCAACTGGCCGAGCGGCTTCGGGTGAAGAACAGCTCCGTCGAGACCTACCTCAAACGCGCGACGGCCAAGCTGGGCGTCAGCGGGCGGCACGGTCTGGCGAAATGGATGGCCGGCGCCTGATCCGGCGGTCGGTTCACTTCGGGCCCCTGCACAGCGGCGCCCGTTCTTTGCGTGCATGAGGCTGTTTGATGTCCAGGTTGCCCTTTTCCCTGCTGTGCGCCGCCCTGCTTTTGAGCGGCTGTTCGTTGATTCCCGAGTATCGCCGCCCCGAGTCGCCCAATGCCGCGCAGTATCCGCAAGGCCCGGCCTACGCGGCGAAGACGCAGCCTGCGGTCGGCGTCGACGACTGGCGGGGGCTGTTCAACGATCCGGCCCTGGAACAGTTGATCGAAAGCGCGTTGGCCAACAACCGCGACCTGCGGGTAGCGGCGCTCAACGTCGAGGCCTTCCAGGCGCAGTACCGGATCCAACGCGCCGACCTCTTTCCGGCGGTGTCGGCCAACGGCAACGAACTGCGCCGGCGCATGCCGCCCAGCGTCACCCGGACCAAGGCGATGATCACCTCGACCTATGCGGTGAACCTCGGGGTCAGCGCCTACGAGCTGGATTTCTTCGGCCGGGTGCGCAGCCTCAGCGAGCAGGCGCTGATGACCTGGCTGTCCACCGAAGAGGCCCGGCGCAGCGCACAGCTGAGCCTGGTGGCCAACGTCGCCAGCGCCTACCTGACCTGGCGCGCCGACCAGGAACTGCTGGCCCTGACCCAGGAAACCCTGGCCGCCGACGAACAGAGCCTGCGCCTGACCACCCGCAGCCGCGAGGCCGGCAAATCGTCGGCGCTGGAGCAGATCCAGGCGCAGACCAGCGTCGACAGCACCCGCGCCAGCCTGGCGCGCTATCAGCGGCAGGTGGCTCAGGATCTGAACAGCCTGACGCTGCTGGTGGGGGCGCCGATCCCCGAACACTTGCCGGCGCTGCCGCTGGCCAACGACCTGGTGGCGCAGCTGCCGGCGGGGTTGCCGTCGGACCTGCTGCAGCGCCGCCCGGACATCCTTCAGGCCGAGTACAAGCTCAAGGCCGCCAACGCCAACATCGGCGCGGCGCGGGCGGCGTTCTTTCCCAGCGTCAGCCTGACCGCCAATGCGGGAACGTCCAGCACCGACCTGGCCGGGCTGTTCAAGGGCGGCTCCGGCGCCTGGACGTTCCAGCCGCAGCTCAACCTGCCGGTGTTCAACGCCGGCAGCCTGCGCGCCAGCCTGGACTACGCCAAGCTGCAGAAGGACATCACGGTGGCCGAGTACGAAAAGTCGATCCAGACCGCGTTTCAGGAAGTGGCCGACGGCCTGGCGGCGCGCAAGACCTACCGGGATCAGCTTCAGGCCCAGCACGACCTCGTGCAGGCCACCCAGGACTACTACGACATGGCGCAGCACCGCTATCTGAGCGGCGTCGACAGCAGCCTGACGTTCCTCGACGCCCAGCGCTCGCTGTTCAGTTCCCAGCAAGGCCTGATCAACGACCGGCTGGCGCAACTGGTCGCCGAAGTGAACCTGTACACCGCCCTGGGCGGGGGCTGGAAGGCGCTGCCGGACGCCGCCCGCTGATCGCGGCCATTTGTCGCACCATGTGTCTAGACCGCCGTTCGGCAGCCGGGAGCGCTCCCCGCTTTGCTATCATGCGCCGCTTTTACGGTAACCCCGCCCGGACGGCTGCACGCCGACGGGCTCGCAAAGGGCGCTAAATCGATGACCGCTTCGTTGACCCGCCGCCAGGTGCTGGCCGGCATGGGTGTGCTGGGCCTGGGCCTGCTCGCCGGCTGCGACACCCGTGGCGAACTGTCGTACAAGTACGGCAAGGATCTGAGCAACAAGATCCTGGGACGCACCTTCAAGCTCAAGGACACCGAAGGCAACACCCTGACGCTGTCGAGCTTTCGCGGCATGATGCCGATGGTCTTCTTCGGCTTCACCCAATGCCCGGCCATCTGCCCCACCACGCTTGCCCGTGCGGCGAAGATCAAGAAGCTGATGGGCAAGGACGGCGACCGCCTGCAGGTGATCTTCATCACCCTGGACCCTGAGCGCGACACGCCGCAGATCCTCGACACCTACGTCAAGGCCTTCGACCCGAGCTTCGTCGCGCTGTACGGCACCCTGGAAGAGACCAAGGCCACGGCCAAGGAATTCGACGTGTTCTTCGAGAAGGTGCCGGCCGGCGACACCTACACGATCTCCCACACCGCCACCAGCTACGTCTACGACTCCCGGGGCGAACTGCGCCTGGGCCTGTCCCAATCGCTTTCGGCACAAGAGTGCACGGAAGATTTGCTTACCGTTATGGAGGTCTGCTGATGCACCCCGTTCTGAACACCCTCAAACGTGCCGCTTGCGCCCTGTCCCTGCTGGGCCTGGCTTTCCAGGCGTCGGCGCAGACCAAGGTCGATGACGCCTGGGTGCGCGCGACCGTCGCCAGCCAGCCGGCGACCGGCGCGTTCATGACCGTCACCGCCGACAGCGACAGCAAACTGGTCAAGGTGGCGTCGCCGGTGGCCAAGGACGTGCAGATCCACGAAATGAGCATGAAGGACGACGTGATGAAGATGGGCCCGGTGGCCTCCGTCGACCTGCCGGCCGGCAAGGCCGTGACCTTCGACCCGAGCGGCTACCACGTGATGCTGATGGGCCTGACCGGCCAGGTGAAGGAAGGCGACAGCGTGCCGCTGACCCTGACCGTCGAGAACGCCAAGGGCGAGCAGGAAACGGTTGAAGTGAAGGCCGCCGTGCGTTCGCTGACCCACATGCAAGGCCACGATCACAGCAAGATGCATTGATCCCCGGCTGAACCGGCCTGCCCGCGCAACGCGGGCGGGCCGCCTGGGCTCAGACCAGTTTCACCTCGACCTGGATGTTGTTGCGCGTGGCCTTGGAATAAGGGCACACCTGATGCGCATCCTCCACCAGCTTCTGCGCGGCGGCGCGCTCCATCCCCGGCAGGCTCACGTTGAGCCGCGCCTGCAGCAGATACCCTCCGGCATTGGTGCCCAGGTCCACTTCGGCGTCCACGGCCACGTCCGCCGGAATGCTGATCTTCTGTTGCGCGCCCACCGCCTTCATCGCGCCGATGAAGCACGCCGACCAGCCGGCGGCGAACAGCTGTTCCGGGTTGGTGCCGCCGCCGTTGCTGCCGGGCGAGGACAGTTTCACGTCAAGGATGCCGTCGGAACTGCGCGAAGCGCCGTCACGTCCGCCGGTGGTGTGGGTCTTTGCGGTGTACAGCACTTTATCGATCTGGCTCATGGCGATCTCCTGATTCAGAGGCACAGCATGTCGTCTCGGCGCCCCGCCGATCACCGACAGGCGCACCACCCATTTCGCACAGCCTTCTCACTATAGACGGGCGTTCACGGAATGCCGGGTGTTCGCAGGATTCATGCACACCACCCAAAACTGTAGGCGCTTGCCTGCAAGCGATGAGGCCAGCACAGGCGACATCACCGGTGCCTGACCCACCACCCTCGCCCCCACACGGATTCTGGGAACAGCTTGCGCGCCGTCTCCACGAACGGCGTGATGACCAGCCCGTACAGCGTCAGGTAACGCTCGCGATCCTGCTCCCCCGTGCCGAAGCGCAAGGCCTCAGGCTTCGGTGTAGTCACGTATAGCGTGCCGAACAGCCAGTCCCACAGCGACAGGTTGATGGCGAAGTTCTTGTTGAAATGGCGCGGGGCGTCGCTGTGGTGGATCTGGTGCTGGGCCGGGCTGTTGAGCACATGCTCGAGCGCAGGCCCGAACGACAGCCAGACATGGCTGTGGCGCAGGTTGGCCCCCAGGCTGTTGACGATCAGCACCAGCCAGGTCACGCCGAACAGGGTGTAGCGGCTGACCTCCCCGCCGCAGGCATACCAGACCGCACCGGCGAAGGCGCCGAGGCCGGCAGTGATGACGAGCCGCTCGACCAGCGACTCGACGATGTGGATCCGGCTGGCCGTGGCCGGCACCAGCACCGGCGCCGAATGGTGGACCTTGTGGAATTCCCACAGCCAGCGGGAATGAAAGGCCCGGTGGATCCAGTAATGCAGGAAATCCCTGAACAGGAACACGCCCAGCCCGTAGGACACGGCGAGCAACGGATGATCGGGAAGTTGTTCCCGGGCGCCCCACAGTTGCGTGAAAAACCGCTGGTAGTCGCCGGAGCGCAGGATGTACGGATCGACCAGGCCGACGACCGGCAGCACCAGCGCGACCCGCAGGATGGCCTTGATGAAGTAGTAGCGGTAATCCAGCCACGCCGAGCGGTGGCCGTGGATCCGGCCACCACCGATGAACTGCCAGAACGAACCCGCCCCGGTCAGGCCACGCCGTTTGCGGTGACGGAACAGCCCGTAGGCCACGGCGTAGGAGGCCAGCAGAAACACCACGCCGAGGCGCCCGTTCAGATCGAACAGGCCAAGGAACTGCCCGGTGACCGGAGCGATCACGAAATGGTTGAGGCCTGTCGAGAGTTGCGCGAACACATCCACGAGGATCGGACTCCATCAGAGGTGGCGCATTGTAAATCGCAATGTTTCGCAAATGCAGCCGGCCGGATCAAAGGCATTAATACTTTTTAAATAGGTTGATACAAAAAAGCGTCCCCTGTCCCAACCGCCCGCGCCCGCGATTCGCCGGCCCGTGCCCGCCGGATGTGTCCGGGGCCGATCTTGGCCTGCGTTTAATCGCGCGATCCGAATGCCTGCCCTTGGTATCATCGCGCACACTTTTATGACGGTTTGATGGCTGGAAGGTCTTTTTTCGTGAACGCTCTCTTTCACCGGTTGCGGCATCCTCACGCCCGCCTCTTCTCCCTGATCACCCTGGCGCTGATCGTGCCCGTGTGCCTGCGTGCGGCGCTGGGATGGTCGTCCACGTTCGGTTACCTGTCGGACCTGGCCATCGGCAGCCTGCTGGTGGTGCTGCTGCACCGCCGGCCGTGGTGGCTGGCGCTGCCGCTGCTGCTGTTCTGGGGACTGCTGGCGGTGGCGACCGCGGAGCTTGTCAGCGCCGTCGGCCGCCTGCCGAACCCGGCGGACCTGCATTACCTGATCGACCCGCAGTTCGTGGAAAACTCCACCGGCGGCGGCTTCGCCCATCCCGGCGTGGCCGTTGCCCTGCTGCTGGCCCTGGCGCTGTGGCTGCTGACCCGTTGGGCCGGCCGCGCCACCGAAGCCAAGGCATTGCCCCGCGCCGCCTGGGCGGCGCCGCTGCTGCTGTTCGGCGCCCATTGGGCCGCGCAGCATGTCGCCCCCAGCGACGCCGACCCGTGGCGCCTGTACAACCTGCCCCATCAATTGCTCGCCGCCCAGGTCGCCGACGCGCAGATGCAGGCCGAAGAATGGCTGGCGGGCGACGTCGAACACACCGCCCCGCCCATGGCCGGGCTCACCGACCTGGACCTGAACGGCCACAAGCTGCTGAGCGCCCCGGGGCAGGCCCGCAACGTCCTGATCGTCGCCCTGGAAGGCATCCCCGGCGCCTACATCGGCGCCAACCGTGAGGCCATCGGCAGCCATTACCGGGAAAACCTCATGCCCAACCTCAGCCGCTGGGCCGAGCGCGGCATGAACACCCCGGACTACGTGCTGCACACCCACCAGACCATCCGCGGCCTGTACGCCATGCTCTGCGGCGATTACGACAAGCTCGACAACGGCACGCCCAAGGGCGTCGAGATGCTCACCCAGAACGAACGCAACCAGGCCTGTCTGCCGTCCCAACTGCGCCAGCACGGTTTCGCCACCCACTACCTGCAAGGCGCCGGCCTGCGGTTCATGGCCAAAGACAAGATCATGCCGCACATCGGTTTCGATGCGACCCACGGCCTTGAATGGTTCACCCGCGCCAACTACCTGGAATTCCCGTGGGGCAAGGACGACAAGGCGTTCTTCGAAGGCGCGCTGGACTACGTCGCCCAACTGAAGAAGCAGAAGCAGCCGTGGATGCTCACCCTGCTGACCGTCGGCACCCACCAGCCCTACTCCGCGCCGGACGAGTACCTGCAACGCTACGACACGCCGAAACAGGCCGCCGTCGGGTATCTGGACGATGCGCTGGAAGTGTTCCTGACCGGCCTCGAACGCCAGGGCGTGCTCAAGGACACGCTGGTGGTGATCACCTCCGACGAGTCCCACGGCATCGACGGCGTGCGCCTAGCCTCGTCCTGGGGCTTCAACCTGACCCTGGCCCCGGAGCACGCGCAATTGCCGCGGCTGAACGCCGGGGTCTACGGCCATGTCGACCTCAGCGCATCGATCCTCGACTACTTCGACCTGCCGGTGCCCACCGCCCTGAGCGGCCGTTCGCTGTTTCGCGACTACGACACGGGCCGCGAGATCATGTCCTTCACCAACGGCAAGCTGCGCTACCACAACGGCCAGGGCGTGCTGACCGAGTGCGACATGCCGCGCCGCTGCCGGGATTACGCCAGCGCCGGCTTCATCGCCGACAGCGCCACGTTCAAGGGCAACGCCAGCGGCCAGAGCGCACGGCAGATCGCCGCCCGCGCCACGGCGCTGGACCTGTCGCTGCTGCGTTCGCCGCTGAATCAGCGCTACCAGTTCGGCAGCTCCAACGTGATCCCGCTGCAGGCGCAGATCAAGGACGACTGGGCCGACAACCTGATCGGCGCGCAGTACCTGGAGATGCCCAAGGGTTCCCACACCCGCGTGCGCCTGACCGTGCGCTCGGTCGATCCGGCGCAGGCCGCCTTCATCCAGCTCAAGGCCAAGGAAATGGAGCAGGACGTGCAACTGGGCCTGCCGACGGAAATGGTCGCCACCGCCGATCAGCCGCTGGAGATGGACTTCAGCTTCGACAACCCGATGGCGCGCAAGGCGTTCTCCTTCCACCTGCTGGGTTACGGGGCGGGCGCGGTCGAGGTCAGCGACTTCAGCGTGATCACCGAACTGCCCGGCCAGGATGACCTGCTGGACGAAGTGCCGGCGGACGACACGGCGCAGTCGAGCTGAGGCCGGCGCCGACGTCCCGCCTAGCGTGGGACGTCGGCGGATCCGTGGATCAGAACGTGGTGCGCAACCCCACCTGGATGCTGCGCCCCTGCGCCGGCGCAATGTCGCGCAGGATCGAACTGGCGTAGCGTACGGTCTGGTCGGTCAGGTTCTCGGCATTGACGAAGGCCAGCCATTTGCTCCGGCCGACATCGAAGTTGTAACCCACATTGGCCCCCAGCGTGGTGTAGCCGTCGGTGCGGCTTTCGTTGTCCGGCACGCGGTGCTGCGAGCTGGCGTGCTCGACATCGAGCCGCGCCTGCCAACGGTCCAGGCTCCAGACCAGCCCGCTGTTCAGGCGCAGCGGCGCGATGCGCGGCAGGTCTTGGCCGGTGTCGAGGTTTTTCGCCCGGGTGTAGTCGCCGGACAACTCCAGGGCGAATTTGCCGTAGGCGTTTTCGCCGAGCTCCCAGCGATCCTGCGCCTCGATTCCGCTGAAGCGCGCACGCACGCCCGAATAGGCGTACTCCGGCATGCCGTCGGCGTCTTGTTCGCCTTCATCATTGAGCGTGCGACCGGTACTCAACAGGCCGATGTAGTTGGAGAAGTGGCTGTAGAACACACCGACGCTGCCCTTGTGGGTGCCGTTGTCGAAACGCAGCGCCAGGTCGCTGGACACCGCCTTCTCTTTCGACAGGCCGGCATCGCCGACCTCGTAGGTGCCGGTAGCCACGTGGGCGCCGTTGGCATACAGCTCGTAGAACGTCGGCGCCCGTTCGGTGTAGCCCAGGGTCGCGGCGACCGACCAGACAGGCGTCAGGGTGTACACCGCACCGGACGACAGGCTGCCGGCGGTGAAGTTGCTGGAGCGGCCGGCCTCGGCGAAACGCTCCTTGCCTTTGGCGTCGGGGTCGACGGTGGTGTGTTCCAGGCGTCCGCCCAGGGTCAGCAGCAACCGGTCCGTGGCTTGCAGTTCCTCCAGGAGGAACAGCGCGCCGGCGTTGGTGTCGGTCTGCGGCACGAACGTTTCTTCGCCCAGCGCAGAGAATTCATTGCGGCTGACCTGGGCGCCGATCACACCGTTGAGCGGCCCCAGCGGCTGGTGCCGGGCTTCGACCCGCGCTTCGTAGCCTTTGTTCTTGAAGGTGGTGCCGGTTTCGCCGCCTTCGATTTCCCGGTGTTCGTAATCGGTGTAGCCGGCGTCGAACTTCACCGAACTGAAGGGGCCGTCCAGGTTGCGGATTTCCGAGGCAAAGGCGTAGTGGTCCTGTTGCATGCGGATGCGCACGTCGTCTTCGGCGGGCGAGCCGTAGTTCGAATCGTAATGGCTGTAGGAAAGACCGGCATAACCGTCGTCCCAGGTGTAGGAACTCCCCACCGCGCCGCCGTCCTGGCGACCGTCGCTGTTGGCCAGACGGTGCTTTTTCGCATCACCGTCATCGTCGGCGCGTTCACGACCGGTCTTGGCGTAGCCGGGGATCTTCAGGTCGTTGAACTCCCGGGCGCTGGCGTCTACGTGCAACGCAAATTGCCCATTGCCCGCCTCCAGCTTGCCGGCGCTGCTGCGGGTGGTGTCGGCGCCGCCATAGCGCAACTCGCCGGCACCGTGAATGCCGTCGATGGCTTCGGTGGGAATGCGGTTGTCGAAGGTGTTGACCACCCCGCCGATGGCGCTGCCGCCGTACAGCAACGCCGCCGGGCCACGGACGATCTCGACGCGCTCGACGTTGACCGGATCCAGCGGCACCGCGTGGTCATAGGAGAGCGACGAGGCGTCCAACGCGCCGACGCCGTTGCGCAGGATGCGGATGCGGTCGCCGTCCTGGCCCCGGATGATCGGCCGGCTCGCGCCGGGGCCGAAATACGACGATGAAACGCCCGGTTGCCTGTTCAGGGTTTCGCCGAGGCTGCCCTTCTGCTGAAACGTCAGGTCATCGCCGGACAGCACCGTCGACGGCGCTGCGAGGGTCTGGCTGCCCAGCGGGTTGGCGGTGATGACCTGCGGTTGCAGTTCGAGGGGTTCGGCGGCGACCAGGGGCGATGCGAACAGCAGCGCAGCGGCCAGGGGCGTCAGGCGCCAAGGGAGAGGACGGGCAGACATTTCTGGATTCCATAGACAGAAGAGTGAACGTCGCCGGCAGTCATGGACGACACGCCGAGACAGGATGAAACAAAATTAATGTTATACAATAACATTTCTATTTGCCATCACTGTTCTGCCAGCCGAGATGCGGCAACCGCTCAACCACGCGGTTCTCGCGGGTGCATCCCACGTATCAACACGGCGCATCACCCCGTAAAGACCTGAAAGCTTTCCCCTATCGGCCTCCAATAGTCGGCCTATTAGCCGACTGCCGGAGTCGGGACTAGCCTTACTAGTCCGAAGTCGGCACGAGCCGGCCGCAGAAGACCTGATAAGGACCCGAACATGGCAAACGAATCGAAATGCCCGTTCAATCACGCCGCCGGCGGTGGCACGACGAACCGCGACTGGTGGCCCAATCAACTGAACCTGAAGATCCTCAGCCAGCATTCGCCCAAGTCCGATCCGCTGGGCAAGGACTTCGACTACGCCAAGGCCTTCAAGAGCCTGGACTTCCAGGCCCTCAAACGCGACCTGACGGCGCTGATGACCGACTCCCAGGACTGGTGGCCGGCCGACTTCGGCCACTACGGCCCGCTGTTCATCCGCATGGCCTGGCACAGCGCCGGCACCTACCGCACCGCCGACGGCCGCGGCGGCGCCGGCTCCGGCCAGCAGCGCTTCGCACCGCTCAACAGCTGGCCGGACAACGTCAGCCTCGACAAGGCCCGGCGCCTGCTGTGGCCGATCAAGCAAAAGTACGGCCGCAACATCTCCTGGGCCGATCTGATCGTGCTGACCGGCAACGTCGCGCTGGAGTCCATGGGCTTCAAGACCTTCGGCTTCTCTGGCGGCCGCCCGGACGTCTGGGAACCCGATGAAGACGTCTACTGGGGTTCGGAAACCACCTGGCTCGGCGGCGACAACCGCTACGGCAAAGGCCCGGACGTGCAGCCGCCGGGCGACGGCACCCTGGTGGCCGAACCGGCCATCCACGGCAGCGAGGAAAGCCGCACCAACCAGGGCGAGCGCAATCTGGAAAACCCGCTGGCCGCCGTGCAGATGGGCCTGATCTACGTCAACCCGGAAGGCCCTGAAGGCAATCCCGACCCGGTGGCATCGGCCAAGGACATCCGCGAAACCTTCGGCCGCATGGCCATGAACGACGAAGAGACCGTGGCCCTGATCGCCGGCGGCCACGCGTTCGGCAAGACCCACGGCGCCGGCCCCGCCGACCATGTCGGCCCGGAACCGGAAGCGGCAGGCCTTGAGCAGCAGGGCCTGGGCTGGAAAAGCACCTTCGGCACCGGCAAGGGCGGCGACGCCATCACCAGCGGCCTGGAAGTGACTTGGACCACCACGCCGACGAAATGGAGCAACAACTACCTGGAGAACCTGTTCGGCTACGAATGGGAACTGACCAAGAGCCCCGCCGGCGCCCATCAGTGGAAACCGAAGAACGGCGCCGGCGCCGGCACCATTCCCGATGCCCACGACCCCGGCAAACGCCGCGACCCGACCATGCTGACCTCCGACCTGGCCCTGCGCTTCGACCCGGCCTACGAGCAGATTTCGCGGCGCTTCCTGGCCAACCCCGATCAACTGGCCGACGCCTTCGCCCGGGCCTGGTACAAGCTGATCCACCGCGACATGGGCCCGCTGTCCCGTTACCTCGGTCCGGAAAATCCCAACGAGGAACTGCTCTGGCAGGATCCGATCCCGGCGGTCGATCACCCGCTGGTGGGCGACAGCGAAATCGCCGAGCTCAAGAGCAAAGTGCTCGCCTCAGGGCTCACGGTGTCGCAGTTGGTCTCCACCGCTTGGGCCGCCGCATCCACCTTCCGCGGCTCTGACAAGCGCGGCGGCGCCAACGGCGGGCGTCTGCGCCTGGCGCCTCAGGTGTTCTGGGCGGCGAACCAGCCCGAGCAACTGGCCAAGGTGCTGGCGACACTCGACGGCATCCGCAATCAGTTCAACGACAGCCATGGCGGCACGAAAATCTCCTTCGCCGACCTGATCGTGCTGGCCGGCAATGCCGGCGTCGAACAAGCGGCGAAAAATGCCGGGCATTCGGTCACCGTGCCCTTCTCGCCCGGCCGCACCGACGCCACGCAAGACCAGACGGACGTGGACTCCTTCGGTTTCCTTGAACCGCACACCGACGGCTTCCGCAACTACGCCAAGGCCACGTACCGGGTATCGGCCGAAGCGCTGCTGATCGACAAGGCGCAACTGCTCACCCTGTCGGCGCCGGAGATGACCGTGCTGCTCGGCGGCCTGCGGGTGCTGGACACCAACGCCGGCCAAACCAAGCATGGCGTGTTCACCGACCGTCCCGGCACCTTGACCAACGACTTCTTCCGCAACCTGCTGGACATGGGCGTCGAATGGGCGCCGACGTCGAAAGCCGCCGATGAGTTCGAAGGCAAGGACCGCAAGACCGGCAACGTGAAATGGACCGCGACCCGGGTGGATCTGGTGTTCGGCTCCAACGCGCAGCTGCGTGCGCTGGCCGAGGTGTACGCCAGTGCCGATGCGAAGGATCAGTTTGTGAAGGACTTCGTGGCAGCGTGGAGCAAGGTGATGGAGCTGGACCGGTTTGACCTGAAATAGCGTCAAGCCAAAACCGGTGGGAGCGGGCCTGCCCGCGATGACAGACACTGACGCATTGCCTGGTCAGACGTCATCGCTGGCAAGCCAGCTCCCACAGGGTTCTGTGGAGTGACCGGCACCTGGATCAACCCCACATCCACATCAGGCCGGGCTCCCACAGGGTTTTTGTGGGGTTGCCGGCTCTTGGCCAGCCCCACATCTACCTCAGGCCAGGCTCTTGCTCACCACTTCATACACATCGCTGGACAGCTGGCCGGACGCGAGGATCCGCTCCAGTTCGCCCTTCATCAGCGCCTGACGGGCGCTGTCGTATTTGCGCCAGCGGGTCAGCGGCGCCAGTTGCCGCGAAGCGATCTGCGGGTTGAGCGCGTTCAGTTCGATCACAAGGTCCGCCAGGAAGCGATAGCCCGAACCGTCCGCCGCGTGGAAGTTGATCAGGTTCTGCCCGGCGAACGCGCCGATCAGCGCACGTACCTTGTTCGGGTTCTTGATGCTGAACGCCGGGTGCTGCATCAGCGCCTTCACCCGGGCCAGACCGCCCGGCAAGGTGCTGCCGGCCTGCACGCTGAACCACTGGTCCATGACCAGCGGATTGTCCTTGAAGTGCTCGGCGAACGTGGCCAGGGCCTTGGCCTTCTGCTCCTCGAACGGCGAGTTGACCAGCACGGCCAGCGCCGTCAGGCGTTCGGTCATGTTGTCGCAGGTGTCGAACTGCTCAAGCGTGGCGGCGAGCACCTCAGGCTTGCCGCTGAGCATCAGGTACGACAGCGCGATGTTCTGCAGCGCACGGCGGGCGAAGTGCTCGGCTTCGGCCACGTACGGCGTCTTCTTCGACAGGTCGCGGTTGGCCTGGTAACGCAGCCACAGCGCTTCGAACAGGTTGTCCGCCAGTTGCCGGCGGGCGAACTCCCGGGCGGTGTGGATCGCGTCGACGTCGGCCGTCTCGCTGATCTCGGTCAGGTAGGCTTCGCTCGGCAGCGACAGCATCTCCGCGACCATGGCCTGGTCCAGCGACTCGTCGGCCAGCACGGTGCGCAGGGCCGACACCAGGCGCGGATCCAGCACCAGGGGCTCACCCTTCTGCTGTTGGGCGATCAGTTCCTGCAGCACCAGCACCGACAGTTGCTGACCGGCATCCCAACGGTTGAAGCCGTCGCTGTCATGCTGCATCAGGAACATCAGCTGGTCGCGGCTGTACGGGAAGCTGAGCTTCACCGGCGCGGAGAAGCCGCGCAGCAGCGAAGGCAGCGGCTGCTCGGCGACGTCGACGAAGGTGAATGTTTGCTCGGCCTCGGTCACCGAGATCACCCGGGAGGTGCCCTGCGCCGAGGCTTCGCCCGCCAGGCGCAGCGCGACGGCGTTGCCCTGGCTGTCCAGCAGGCCCAGCTCGACCGGGATCACGAACGGCAGTTTCTCGACCTTGTCCGGGGTCGCCGGGCAGCTCTGGCGGAACGTCAGGCTGTAGGTCTTCGCAGCGGCGTCGTAGGACTCGCTCACCGCCAGGCGCGGCGTGCCGGCCTGGCTGTACCAGCGCTTGAACTGGGTCAGGTCGACGCCGTTGGCGTCCTCCATGGCCTTGACGAAATCGTCGCAAGTCACGGCCTGGCCGTCGTGGCGCTGGAAGTACAGGTCGCTGCCCTTGCGGAAGCCCTCGGCACCCAGCAGCGTGTGGATCATGCCGACCACTTCCGAGCCCTTTTCGTACACGGTGAGGGTGTAGAAGTTGGAGATCTCGATGAAGCTGTCCGGGCGCACGGCGTGGGCCATGGGGCCGGCGTCTTCGGCGAACTGGTGGGTGCGCAGGTACGCCACGTCCTGGATGCGCTTGACCGTGGCCGAGTTCATGTCCGAGGAGAAACCGGCGTCGCGGAACACGGTGAAGCCTTCCTTGAGCGACAGCTGGAACCAGTCGCGGCAGGTCACGCGGTTGCCCGACCAGTTGTGGAAGTACTCGTGGGCGACGATGGCCTCGACCCGCTGGTGCGCGGCGTCGGTGGCGGTCTCGGCGCGGGCCAGCACGGCGCTGGAGTTGAAGATGTTGAGGCCCTTGTTCTCCATGGCGCCCATGTTGAAGTCGTTCACGGCGACGATCATGAAGATGTCCAGGTCGTACTCGCGGCCGTAGACCTCTTCGTCCCAGCGCATGGACTTCTTCAGGCTGTTCATGGCGTGCTGGCACTTGTCGATGTTTTCCGGCTCGACATAGATGCGCAGCGCCACGGTGCGCTGGCTCATGGTGGTGAAGCTGTCCTCGACGCACCACAGGTCACCGGCCACCAGCGCGAACAGGTAGGCCGGCTTCATGAACGGGTCTTCCCAGGTCGCCCAATGCCGGCCGTCTTCGCCGGGGCCCGAGGCGACCGGGTTGCCGTTGGACAGCAGCACCGGGTAGCTGTGCTGCTCGGCCACCACGGTGGTGGTGAACTTGCTCATCACGTCCGGGCGGTCGAGGTAATAGGTGATCTTGCGGAACCCTTCGGCCTCGCACTGGGTGCAGAACATGCGGCCGGACTTGTACAGGCCTTCCAGCGCGGTGTTGCTCTCCGGGTGGATGCGCACGCTGGTGTCGACCGTGAAGGTCTCGCTGGCCGGGTGCAGGGTCAGGTGGCTGTCGGTCAGTTGGTAGTCGGCGGCGCCCAGTTCCTGGTCGGCCAGGGTCACCGACAGCAGCTCCAGCTGCTGGCCGTCGAGCACCAGCGGCGGCAGGCCCGGGCCGCGGGCCGGGTTGCGGCGCATCACCAGTTGCGCGTGCACCAGGCTGTGATCCTCGAACAACTCGAAGGTCAGGTGCGTTTCGTCGATCAGGTACTCGGGCGCCTGATAGTCCTTCAGGTAGATCATCTTCGGTTGTTCGGTGCGCATGCTGGCGTCCTTATTGATGCACGGCGAGCTGGTAGGCCGTGTACTTGCGAATGTTGATCACGCCGGTGTCGAAGATCAGGTACTGGCCCTTGATCCCCAACAGGGTGCCTTCGGCAATCGGGTTCTTGTCCAGGTTGAAGCTGACGATTTTGGCCGGGTATTGCTCCACCGGATAGCGGATCTCCAGCGGTTGTACGTCGGTAACTTTCTGAATCGCTTGTAGGCCGAATCGCTGCTGCAGGCCCAGCAGGCCTTCGGCGCAGCTGTCGAACAGCCGGTCGCGCACCTGCACCAGGTCCACCGCCTCGGCATCGCCCTTGAGCAAGGCGCGCCAGTTGGTCTTGTCCGCCACCTGGGTGCGCAGCAGATCCTCGACGAACCCCGACTGCTGGCGGGTGGCGACACGCAGGATCGGCAGCGCCTGGCTGGCGCCCTGGTCGAGCCAGCGGGTCGGCAGCTGGGTGGCGCGGGTGATGCCGACCTTGATCCCGGAGGAGTTGGCCAGGTACACGACGTGGTCGGTCATGCAGAATTTTTCGCCCCACTCGGGCTCCCGGCAGGTGCCTGCATCGTAGTGGCACCGCTCCGGGCTCATGATGCACACGTCGCACTGGGCCAGCTTGGTCATGCACGGGTAGCAGTAGCCCTGACTGAAGCTGGTCTTGGTCTTGCGTCCGCAATGGGTGCAGTGGATCGCCCCCAGGTACTCCAGACGCAGCGTGCTGCCGATCAACGGGTTGACCGGCACCTCGACGCCGTCCAGACGAAACGCGTACTGCACGTCGGCCCCGTCCAGGCGCGCCGACATCTTGCTGATGGAACCGCGGCCGATCTCGATCAATGGATGGCGTCCGACTTGAACAGGATGTTCGGCACTTCGATCGACTTCGACGAGCACTCTTGCGGGCCCATGTAACCGGTGCGCTCTTCCTCGGGCAGGTTCTGGATCTCCCAGGCGATCATCGCCTGCAGCGACAGTTCGCGCTGCTCGGCAGTGAGCTTGTTGCCGTCCGACCACTTGCCGATCTCCACCGCCAGCTTCAGGCTGCGGTAGATGTCCGGGGTGATGTTTTTGATCATTTCGTTGAAAGAGGACATCAGGGTCTCCGGTCTCTTTTTCCAGTAAACGGTTCAGGCGGCCAGTTTACGGCGGTTGTACAAACCGCCCAACAGGCCGGTGAAGCATCCGATGAACAGCCCGCCGACGTGGGCGGCGTTGGCGATCTGGCCGAAGCCGATGGCCGAGACCAGCCCGGACAGGCACACCAGCAGCCACACCAGCATCATCACCAGCACGCCGCGCGGCAGGCGGTAGGCCGGGTTCGGCGCCAGCAGCTGGAAGATCCAGCAGTGCCCGAGCAGGCCGTAGAGCACGCCGGACAGGCCGCCGAACAGGGTCGGGCCGCTGAACAGGTATTGGGCGAAGTTCGACACCAGGCTGAACAGCAGCGTCAGGCCGATCAGGTTGACGCCGCCCTGGCGCGACTCGATGCGCCGCCCCAGCTCCCAGTACCACATGCCGTTCATGGCCAGGTGCAGGATGCCGAAGTGGATCAGCATCGGCGTGACCAGCCGCCACCACTGCCCCGCCGCGAGGCTGTCCGCCAGCGGCGTGAACTGGATGTACTCGCCGACCACGCGGAATTCGAGGAAGGTCAGCCAGCGCATCGTGTCGAGGTTGTCGCCCAGCAGGGTCAGCGCAGCGACGATCAACGTCAGCAGCAGGACGGACGCCGTGGCCTTGGCGTACTTCAACTGTTCGACGAAGCCCGGACGGCTGAGGGGCTGCCCCGCCGGGATGTCCAGTTGCAGGTCGGGGTCGCCGGCCGGGAAGCGCTCGTACAGCGAGCGCACGTCGTCGCTGATCTCCGCCGGCACCCACAGCACCTGCTCGCCCGCCTCTTCGCTGACGCGGTGGGGCACCTGCATGCGCTGCAGCAGTTTGACGAAGCCGCTCAGGTCCGCCGCCAGGGGCAGACGCAATACCGCCACCGCGCTCATCGCAGCACCTCCGGCCGCTCGACGTCGACCCAAACGAACTTGTGCGGATCGAGGCGGGTTTCCTGATCCAGGCGATAGGCCACCAGCTTGCCGTAGAGCACCGCGCTGTAGTCCAGGCAGGCGAGGTTCGGCCGGATCGGCGCCGGCTTGCCGCTGCGCCAGTAGTGGCCGACGAACAGCAAAGGCTCATCGATGCCGTAGCGCAGCAGGCTGTTTTTCTCGCTCGAGGTCAAAGGCTTCTGCGCCACCGGCTCCGGCAACGCGTCGGGCTGGAACACAATGTCGCCGTAGGTCTGCGGATCGTCCTCCCAGAACTTGGTGCGGAAGAACGCACGCACCAGGCCGTCGCCGCTGGTCATCGTCAGGCCGTCCGGCAGGCGCATGTCGGTGCCGCGCAGCAGGCGGTCGAACACGGTGCAGGCGAAGCTGCCCGGCACGGCCGAGGCCTGGAGGAAGTGTTCGTCAATGCGCGCATCGGGGAAAAGGCCGCGCAACGGTTCGATCATGCCGGCGTCCCAGCAGGCGTGCACCACGCGGAAACGCCCGGCGTCCGCCACCAGCGGCAGTTCGTAGAACCATTGCAGGAAGTCGTGCCAGTCGTGCGGGTGCTGCTCGAATTGGGTCAGGGTCTCGTGCAGCAGGCGCGCGTGGCGCGGCGTGTGCTCGCGCACGAACTGCTTGCCGCTGCCGGGCAGCGCCGGCGTGCTCCAGCCCAGGGCGTTGAATTCGTGGTTGCCCATGATGCACAGCGCCTGACCGGCCTCGACCATGTCGTGGACGATGTGCAGCGCCTCGCGGATCCGCGGGCCGCGGTCGATGATGTCGCCGACGAACACCGCCATGCGCGACGGATGCCGCCAGACGCCGCCCTGCTTGTGGTAGCCGAGCCGGTCCAGCAGATGCTCCAGCGTCAGGGCGCAGCCGTGCACGTCACCGATCAGGTCGTAACTTCGCGCAGGATCGAGCATCACTCGCCTCCGCCACCCAGCCTGCTGCCCCAGCCGAGCTTGGTGCGGCAGACTTCGTAGTAGTTGTGGTCCAGCGGATGGATCAGGCGCAGCTTCTGCGCCTTCTTGCTGACGGTGATGGTGTCGCCCGGCGCGCAGGTGAAGTGGTTCTGCCCGTCGCAGGACACTTGCGGGTAGATCTGCATATCTTTGGACACGACGATTTTCAGCTCACTGTTGCCATCGACCACGATGGGCCGCCCGGACAAGGTATGGGGGTACATCGGCACAATCACAATGGCGTCGAGCTTGGGATGCATGATCGGGCCGCCGGCGGACAGCGCGTAGGCCGTGGAACCGGTGGGCGTGGAGACGATCAGGCCGTCGGCCTTCTGGCTGCAGACGAACTGGCCGTCGATGTACAGCTCGAACTCGATCATCCGCGTCGACTTGCCGGGGTGCAGCACCACGTCGTTCAGCGCATCGCCCTGGCCGATGGCTTCGGCGTGGCGGCGCACTTCGGCCTGGAGCAGGAAGCGGTTCTCCACCAGGTAGTGGCCGTCGAGCACTTCGGCGACCTTGACCTCCAGCTCGTCGGGGCGGATGTCGGTGAGGAAGCCGAGGCTGCCGCGGTTGATCCCCAGCACCGGTATGTTGTGCCGGGCCAGCGCCCGGGCGGCGCCGAGCAGGCTGCCGTCGCCGCCGACGACGATGACCATGTCGCAGACCTCGCCGAGCATCTTGCGCGAGGACGTCTGCAGGCCGTGGCCCGGCAGGACTTCGGCGATGGTGTCTTCGAGGATCACGTGCAGGTGGCGATCGAGCAGAAAGCGTTTCAGTCGGCGGACGGTATCCAGCACCTGGGAGCTGCCCAGGCGACCGATGATGCCGATATTGCGAAATTGCTCCATGGGACTCCTGCGGGGCGGATGCGGCGAAAAGCACGATTATGGGCGAAAGCGGCGCATAGACAAAATCCTTTCAGCCACAAGGGCGTACCCGCGTTTGGGGCTATGCTCGCAAGATGATCCTATTTCCCGATTTGCTCCAGTTGCCCCACCGCCTGCGCCACCCTGAGGTGCGCGATCTGGCGTGGGTGATCCTCGCCCCGCCGATGCTGGCCGCCACGCCGTGGCCGCAGCGCCATCCGCTGGCCGCCAGCGACTGGGTGAGCGATCCTGAACGGCTGGAGCACTGGCTGCGCCGGCTCGACCGCGACAGCTACGGCCTGCTGCACTGGCTGTCCCAGGCCCGCACCCGGCGGCTGGGCCTGTATTACGAACGGCTGTGGCAGTTTGCCGTGGAGCACGCGCCGGGCATCGAACTGATCGCCGCCAACCTGCCGATCCGCCGCGACGGCCACACCCTGGGCGAACTGGACATGCTGCTGCGCGACCGTGACGGCGTGCATCACCTGGAACTGGCGATCAAGCTCTACCTCGGCCCGCAGAACGGCGGCGGCCAGGATCCGGCGCAGTGGCTGGGGCCCGGCTGCCATGACCGGCTGGACCGCAAGCTGGCGCACCTGAGCGAGCATCAGTTGCCGATCTCCGCCCGGCCGGAAAGCCGCGAAGCGCTGGCGGCGCTGGATGTCGGGCCGTTCAGCGCGCAATTGTGGCTCGGCGGTTATCTGCTGTATCCGTGGCCCGGAGAATCCCAACCGCCCGACGGTGCCCATCCGCAGCACTTGCGCGGCAGTTGGCTGCACCAGAAAGACTGGCCGGCGTTCGTCGCACAGCGACCCGCCGGACGCTGGCAACCCCTGCCCCGCCACGCCTGGCTGGCGCCGGCCCACTATCCGGCGGACCAGACCTGGAGCAACGGCCATCTCCAAGCCTGGCTCGATGCGCTGGAACCGCTGGCCCCGGCGCAGCTGATGGTGCGCCTGACCGAAAACGCCCGCGGCGAATGGGAAGAGGCCGAGCGGCTGTTCCTGGTGTCCGACCTGTGGCCGAACGTGCCGGGCCAGGTTTGAGGTCGGCGGCGTACCCATCGCCAGCAGGCTGGCTCCCACAGACATCCCTATGTGGGAGCCAGCCTGCTGACGATGGGGCCGACGCGGTTACAGCGACAGCCGAACGGCCAGCGCCGCCAACGTCACCAGCAGCACCGGCACCGTCAGCACGATGCCGACCTTGAAGTAGTACCCCCAGCCGATGCGGATGTCCTTGCGCGCCAGCACATGCAGCCAGAGCAAGGTCGCCAGGCTGCCGATCGGGGTGATCTTCGGCCCCAGGTCGCTGCCGATCACGTTGGCGTAGACCATCGCCTCCTTCACCACGCCTGTGGCTTGGCTGGCGTCGATGGACAGCAGGCCGATCAGCACCGTCGGCAGGTTGTTCATGATCGACGACAGCAACGCCGTCAGCACCCCGGTGCCCAGCGCCGCGCCCCATACGCCGTGCCCGGCGAAGACGTCGAGCCAGCCCGCCAGGTAGCCGGTGAGCCCGGCGTTGCGCAGGCCGTAGACCACCAGGTACATGCCCAGGGAGAAGATCACGATCTGCCAGGGCGCCTCTTTCATCACCTTGCGCGTGGAGATCCGATGCCCGCGGGCGGCGATGGCCAGCAGCAGCGCGGCGCACGCGGCGGAAATGAAACTGATCGGAATGCCCAGCGGTTCGAGGGCGAAGCAGCCCGCCAGCAGGATCAGCAGCACCGCCCATCCGGCGTAGAACGTGGGTTTATCGTGGATCGCCGTTTCCGGGCGTTCCAGTTGCTCGGGGTCGTAGGCCTTGGGGATGTCGCGCCGGAAGAACCACAGCAGCATGCCCAGCGTCGCGGCCACGCTCACGACGTTGACCGGCACCATCACCGCCGCATAGCGGTTGAAGCCGATGTGAAAGAAGTCGGCGGAAACGATGTTGACCAGGTTCGACACCACCAGCGGCAGGCTCGCGGTGTCGGCGATGAAGCCCGCCCCCATCACGAACGCCAGGGTCGCGGCAGGGGAAAACCGCAGCGCCAGCAGCATCGAGATCACGATGGGCGTGAGGATCAGCGCCGCGCCGTCGTTGGCGAACAGCGCCGACACCAGCGCGCCGAGCAGCACCATGAACGCGAACAGCTTGCGCCCGCTGCCCCGCCCCCACCGCGCCACGTGCAACGCGGCCCAGGCGAAGAACCCGGCTTCGTCGAGCAACAGACTGATGATGATCAGCGCGACAAACGTGCCGGTGGCGTTCCAGATGATCTGCCACACCAGCGGTATGTCAGACAGGTGCACCACGCCGAACAGCAGCGCCAGCACCGCACCGAACGTCGCGCTCCAGCCGACGCCGAGGCCTTTGGGCTGCCAGATCACCAGTGTGATGGTCAGCAGGAATATTAATGACGCAGCCAGCATCCGCGAAAGCCTTCATGAAATGGAAACGCGGACAATGCCCGAATGTGGGACAGGAAAAAAGCCTGCGGGAGCGGTCGGTCATTCACATCGGTTGTGAATGACAAGACGCCATCGCCAGCAGGCTGGCTCCCACAGGTATCTCCGTTGGACGCAGCGTTTGCATTCATCACAGAACATTGTGGGAGCCAGCCTGCTGGCGATGGCGTCAGCCGGGGCGCCGCAAGACATCAAGGCTACCCCGTCAGTCCGGCCGCCAAATCACTTCTTGTGCTGCTCCACCCACTGCCCGTAGGCATCGATGAACCCCTGCAGGAACGGCCGCACCGACTCATTCAGCTTGCCCGCCTCGTCGAACGCCGAGCCGGCGCCGCCCAGGTAGGCTTCAGGCTGTTGCATGCACGGCACATTGAGAAACACGAAAGACTGGCGCAGATGCTGGTTGGCGCCGAAACCGCCGATGGCGCCCGGCGAAACACTGATCACCGCCCCCGGCTTGCCGCTCCAGACGCTTTTGCCGTAAGGCCGGGAACCGACGTCGATGGCGTTCTTCAGCGGCGCCGGCACCGAACGGTTGTATTCCGGGGTGACAAACAGCACTGCGTCGGATGAAGCCACTTGCTGACGGAAAGTCCTGTAGGCTGCCGGCGGCGAATCACCGTCGATGTCTTCGTTGTAAAGCGGCAGATCGCCGATTTCGACAATGTTCAGTTTGAGGTTCGCCGGCGCCAGCTCCGCGAGGGCCAGGGCGACCTTGCGGTTGAGCGACGCTTTGCGGAGGCTGCCGACCACTACTGCGACGTTGTAGACATTGCTCATGGGAAGACTCTCGACTGTCCGTGGGAGGAGCCTGTAGTTATAGATGATCCGTCGGCGTTTTCACCAGACGGCCGGGAAATCCCGGTGCACGCATTATTTTTTTCCTGTAGGAAAACTTACCGCGCCCGATGACGGTCTACCCAGCCGTCAATCCAGCGTTTTATCTCCAGAGGTTCTAAACAGATGGCAGCAGTACTCGTCGGTCAGTTCCATGCAAGAGATGCGGAAGGCCGCGTTTATTCCGTGCATGAGTACCAGGAATCCAACCCGTCGGCAGACGGACTCACCGGCACGGAGCCCGTCACCACCTACAAGCTGGCGATCGGCGATCGCATCAACAAGATCGACGAAAACGAATTCCTGCTGGTGCAGTCCGGCATCACCCTGATCCGCGAACCCGACTCCGTCATCGCTTCATAACCGGCCGTTATGAGCAGAAGTCTTCCGTGCCGAGTTGGGGTAGGATTCAGCCACTGACCCCAACCGCCGGACATGGACTTGCCGCATGCGTTTACGTCATATCGAAGTGATTCAGGCGCTGCTGCAGACCGGCCATGCAGGCACCGCGGCCGAGTGGCTGCAATTGTCGACGGCCGAGGTCGAAGCGCGGTTGCGCGAGGCCGAGAGCGAGTTGGGGTTCATGCTGTTCGCCAGCGTTCGCGGACGGCTCCAGGCCACCCCGGAAGCCAAGGCGCTGCAAGTCGAGATCGGCCACATCTACGAAGCGCTGGAGCCGGTGCAGCGTCTGGCCGACAGCCTGCGCCAGTACCTCGCCCCGCCCCTGCGGATCACCGGCACACCGCCGCTGGCCCAGCAACTGCTGCCGCAAAGCCTCGCCGCCCTGCGCCGACGCCTGCCGGACGCCCCCTGCACCCTGTTCAGCGAACCGACCCGCGACATCGTCCGCCGCCTGCTGCTGCGAGAATGCGACCTGGGCCTGAGCCTGCACGATCCCGAACACCCCGACATCCATTGCCAGGCGCTGGCCCAAGGCAAGCTTCAGTTGCTGGCGCCCCACGGCTGGCTGCAGCCGAAGCAGAAGTACGTTTCCCTGCCGGATCTGGCCGGCCAGGCGATGGTCGGCCTGGAGGGCCAGGATCCGCTGAGCCCCGCGCTGGAGCACAAGCTCCAGGCGCTGCGTCCGGCGCCGAGCATCCGCACCCGGGTGCAGACCCACCAGATGATGCGCAGCATGGTCGAGGCCGGCGAAGGCCTGGCCATCGTCGACCCGTTCACCGCCCTCGGCGCCCGTGCCGCCGGCCTCGATGCCTGCCCGCTGTCGCCGGCGGTGCCGGTCAGCCTTTACGCCCTGACCTACCGGCACGCCCCGTCGCCGGCGGCCATCCAGACGCTGCTCGCCCTCGTCACGGAACAAGCCGCGGCGATGTTGGCGGGCTGACCGGCCCTTCCAGCGGGTTATCGAACAATCGATACCAGAACAGCGCCACTTCGGCGGTGTTCGGGTCGATGCCGCGGTAGCGCAGGTGATCGATGCCGCCGATCACATAGCCGCAACGCTCGTACAGCCGGCAGGCGCCGAGGTTGTTGTTCTGGGTTTCGAGCATGATGCCCGGGAGTTTCTTCTTGCGGCTCCAGAACTGCGCCACATCCAGCAATGCCTTGGCCACGCCGTGGCGCCGCGCCGGGGCATGCACCGCCAATTCGTCGATATGGGCGAAGCCGTTCCAGTTGGTGCTGACCACCAGATGACCGACCGGCTCGTCGCCCAGGTAGGCCATGAAGATTTCGCTGTCGGCGGCGTCGCGGTAGCTGCTGAATTCTTCAGGGTCGATGCCGTAGCACTTGCGGTACGGCACGATCGGCGTCACGGCCCACGCCGCCACAGGCCGGCCGATCTCGGCGGCGCCGTAGGCGCTGACCTCGAAGCTGAAGTCGCTGCCCCAGATGTACGCGGCAAAGCCGTCGTCGGCGACCCGCACCGACAGGCCGGGATGTTTCGGGTTCATAAGCGCTTGCATAGGGTTGTACGTCCTCATTCCTTGACGCAATCGACGGTGTACGACCGTCCGTTGCCATGGTCGTCATGTTGCAGTCCATGCACATCAGCCACGAAACCGGGGAAGCTTGCATCGAACGTGCGGGCAAACTTCAGGTATTCGATGATCGAACGGGTGGCCTCGGTGAAGCGCTCGCCCGGCATGATCAACGGGATGCCCGGCGGGTAAGGCACCAGCATCACCGCCGCCACCCGCCCTTCCAGCTCATCGATGGGCACGGCCTCGACCTCGCCGCGCACCAGTTGGTCGTAGGCGTGGGCCGGCTTCATGGCGATCTCCGGCAGCACGGTGTACATGCGCTTGAGGTGCCTGGCCGTGGCGTTGGTGCGGTAGCAGCCATGCAATTGATCGCACAGGTCGCGCAGGCCCATGCCGCGGTAGCGCACCGCATCTTCCTGGGCGACGCACGGCAGGCAGGTGGCGAGGCTGACGTTGGCGTCATAGCTGCGCTTGAACTCCAGCAGCTCGGTCAGCAACGTGCTCCACTTGCCCTTGGTGATGCCCATGGAAAACAGCACCAAGAACGAATACAGGCCGGTCTTCTCCACCACCAGACCGCGCTCCCACAGGAACCGGCTGACCACCGCCGCCGGAATGCCCCTTTCGCTCAAGGCGCCGCCGGCGTTCAGGCCGGGCATCACCAACGTCACCTTGATCGGGTCGAGCAGC
Source organism: Pseudomonas sp. R25(2017) (assembly GCF_002112565.1). Classification (NCBI taxonomy): domain Bacteria; kingdom Pseudomonadati; phylum Pseudomonadota; class Gammaproteobacteria; order Pseudomonadales; family Pseudomonadaceae; genus Pseudomonas; species Pseudomonas sp. R25(2017). The sequence goes on along the minus strand of NZ_NEHZ01000013.1, from coordinate 146,209 downwards.
ACGTAATCGTCGCCGACCTCGCCGAACCCGTGCCAGTCGGCCTCGGGCTGCAGCAGCCAGTCCTCGGTCTTCACCCGGTCGGTACCCTCGACGCCCGGCGGTTGCCAGATCGAGAACCACCAGTCATCGGCCGCGATGTGCTGGCGCAGGTTGGCCAGCGCCCGGCGGAAACTCAAGGCCTCGTCGAAGGTTTCCTGCAGCAGCGAACGCCCGGCCGGCCCTTCCATCATCGCCGACGCCACATCCAGCGACGCGATGATGCTGTACTGCGGCGACGTCGAGATGTGCATCATGAACGCTTCGTTGAAACGGTCGCGGTCCAACTGCCGCGCCCCGCCGTCCTGGACATGGATCATCGACGCCTGGCTGAACGCCGCGAGCAGTTTATGGGTGGAATGGGTGGTGAACACCAGCGGACTGTCGGCGCTGCGGGAGGTGGCCATGCCATAGCGGCCGGCGAAGAACTCGTGAAACGCGGCGTACGCATACCAGGCCTCGTCGAAATGCAGCACCTGCACGCTGTTGCCCAGGCTTTGCTTGATCAGCTCGGCGTTGTAGCACAAGCCGTCGTAGGTGGAGTTGGTGACCACCGCCAGCTTGACCTTCGGCTCGCGCCCCTGGGTCAGCGGGCTGGCGTCGATCTTGGCCTGGATCGACTCGCGGCTGAACTCGCTCAGGGGAATGGGGCCGATGATCCCCAGGTCATTGCGCTCCGGGCACAGGTACAGCGGAATCGCACCGGTCATGATGATCGCGTGCAGCACCGACTTGTGGCAGTTGCGATCCACCAGCACCAGGTCATCGCGCCCGACCATCGAATGCCAGACGATCTTGTTGGCGGTCGAGGTGCCGTTGATCACGAAAAAGGTGTGGTCGGCGCCGAAGTTGCGCGCCGCCCGCGCTTCGGCTTCGGCCAGGGGACCGGTGTGGTCGAGCAGCGAACCGAGCTCGGGCACCGACACCGACAGGTCCGAGCGCAGGGTGTTTTCGCCGAAGAACTGATGGAACGCCTGCCCCACCGGGCTCTTGTGGTACGCCACGCCACCGCCGTGGCCGGGGGTGTGCCAGGAATAGTTGGAGTCGGCGGTGTGCTGCACCAGCGCCTTGAAGAACGGCGGCAGCAGCCCGTCCAGGTACTTGCGCGCCGCCCGCGCCACTTGCCGAGCCAGGAACGGCACGGTGTCTTCGAACAGGTAGAGAATGCCGCGCAACTGGTTGAGCTCGGCCATGGCGTCGGCCGGGGCGTTTTCCAGGGTCACCTGCTCGCCCAAGGCGAAGATCGGCAGCTCCGGCGCCCGCACCCGGGCCAGCCCGATCAGTTCGGCCATGTTGTGCAGCAAATGCGAGTTGGTGCTGGCGTCTTCGGCGGCGATCAGCATGCACGCCAAGCCATGATGGGTGGACGCCACCAGCCTGCCTTCGGTGTAGTCCGTGGCTGAAACGACCTTGAATCCTTCCTGCTCCAGCTCCCGGGCGATGCCCCGGATACGCTCGCCGGCAACCGTGTCGGCCTTGATGTCGCGGTGGACGATCAACACCGGAAACTTCAAATCTTTGTACATGGGGCCCAGAGTCCTGAGGCGGCAGCGCGCAGCGTGCCAATGTCCTCAGGGTAGAGGGTCAACGCCGTTGTTGCGAGGGTGGCCAGTTGGCTTCATGTCCGGGGAAGCGGTGCTTGCGCCGATCCGGTGACGAGGGACCGGATCAGGCCTGGGATTCGATCAGTTGCGTCCACAGCGCCGGTCCGCCGGCGGACTTGGCGATGATTTCCAGGCGCGCTGCGTGCTGCGCCAGTTCGTCTTCGCTGGCACGGATGATCCGGCCCGGTTGGCGGTCGGCCGGCAGGCGCCGGATCTCGGACGCGCGCCCGCTGCTTTCGCCGGAGCCGTCGGAGGCGTTGCCGGCCAGGGACAGGCTGGTCTGGCCGCCGGTCATGGTCAGGTAGACGTCGGCGAGGATCTCCGAGTCGAGCAACGCGCCGTGCAGCTCACGGCCGGAGTTGTCCACGCCATAACGCTTGCACAGCGCATCGAGGCTGTTGCGCTGGCCGGGGTGGCGCTCCCGCGCCATCATCAGGGTGTCGAGGATCGAGCAGTGACGGGTGATGTCGGCCCGGTCCTGCTGACCCAGCAAGGCGAATTCGTTGTTGATGAAGCCGACGTCGAACGCCGCGTTGTGGATGATCAGCTGCGCGCCGTTGATGAACTCGAAGAACTCGTCGGCCACTTCGGCGAAGCGGGGCTTGCCGACCAGAAACTCGTTGGTGATGCCGTGAACGCCGATCGCGCCCTCGTCGCTTTCCCGGTCCGGTTGCAGGTACACGTGAAAGTGCCGGCCCGTCAGGCGCCGACCCATCAGTTCGACGCAGCCGATCTCGATGATCCGGTGGCCGTCGGTCACCGGCATGCCGGTGGTTTCGGTATCGAGTACAACGGATCTGGTGGCCATCAGTGTTCAGCTCTCAACGGGTGCAATCGGACAAAGGCGGCGATGGTATCACGCTCGCCGCGGGGTTTCAGGTGGACCGCGTCGTGCCCGTCGCCGGCAGGCCGGCTCCCACATTGGATCTGCACAATGCATCAGTACCCTGTGGGAGCCAGCCTGCTGGCGATCGGCCGCATCACGGTGCACGGCCGGAATCAATCCTGCTTGTAGCCACGCACTTCGTCGACGCCACGGTTGGCCAATTGGTCGGCCCGTTCGTTACCGTGATGGCCGATGTGGCCGCGCACCCATTTCCAGGTGACCTTGTGGCGGTTGACCTGCTCGTCCAGCTGCTTCCACAGGTCGGCGTTCTTCACCGGCTCCTTCGCGGCGGTTTTCCAGCCGCGCTTCTTCCAGTTGGCCATCCACTCGTTGATGCCTTTCATCACGTATTGCGAGTCGGTCACCAGCAGCACTTCGCACGGGCGCTTGAGGGCTTCCAGGCCGCGGATCGCGCCGAGCAGCTCCATGCGGTTATTGGTGGTGTTGGCTTCGCCGCCCCACAGTTCCTTCTCGACGCCCTTGCACACCAGCAAGGCGCCCCAGCCGCCGGGGCCGGGGTTGCCCTTGCAGGCGCCGTCAGTGAACAGTTCTACGTTATCGGTCATGCCAGTCATCCAGAAATTGCCGTGCCTCGCCGGACAGCGGCCGACGATGGCCGAGGCCGGGACAGGCCCGGCCGGAATATAAAGAAGGTGTCTACGGTTCGATGCGGCGGCGGTTGACCTTGGCCATCGGCAGCGGGATCAGCTTGCCCATCGGTTCGCGGCGCTCCTGGCGCACCGGGCGCAGGCCGACCACGATCTTGCGCGCCACCAGCAGGTAGAAGCCGCCGCCGGCCAGTTGCCAGGCGCCGGCGCGGCGTTCCCAGCCGGCCAGGCGTGCCTGCCACGCGGACGACGCAAGCGGCGGACGATAGCACCCGAAGCGGCGTTTCTCCAGCGCGAAACCCAGCAGATTGAGCCAGTCGGCGACCCGCGAGGGCGAGATGCAGCGGGCCTTGCGCAGGCCGTCATGGGCGAACACATGGCGCAATCCCCAGGCGCTCCAGGGATTGATGCCGATGATCAGCAGGTGCCCGCCGGGCCGCACGCTGCTGGCCGCCTCGCGCAGCAGGCCGTGGGGCGACAGGCAGAAATCCAGCCCGTGCTGCATGACCACCACGTCGGCGGCATGCTCGCTCAACGGCCAGGCCTGTTCTTCGCAGACGATCTCCACCCCCGGCAACGGCGCGCCCAGACGCACATTGCGCTGCACCTGCGGCGCCGACGGCGGCGTTTCGGCAGACGGCCCGTAATGCACCAGGTAGCCGCCGAAGAAACGGCCCAGCTCGTCTTCGAGCATGCGCCGTTCCTCATCCAGCAGAAATTGTCCGAGGGGCCCGGACAGCCACTCCCGGGCCGAACTGATCAGGGCCAGCCAGTCAGGATCGGCCTGAGCGAACGCTTTATCGGTCATGTCGTTCTCCAAAGCGCCACGAAGCTCTAAGATGCGCCAATGTTACCCGTTTGGCGAATCCGAAGATGATACAGATCAGTGCCCTCCCCGCGTTCACCGACAACTACATCTGGTTGTTGCAGGATCATTCAACCCACCGCTGCGCGGTGGTCGATCCGGGGGATGCCGCGCCGGTGCAGGACTGGCTCGACGCCCATCCGGGCTGGGTGCTGGGCGACATCCTGATCACCCATCACCACCATGACCACGTCGGCGGCGTCGAGGCGCTGAAGGCGGCCACGGGCGCCACCGTCCACGGCCCGGCCAGCGAGAAGATCCCCGGCCGCGACATCGCGCTCAAGGACGGCGACAAGGCCCGCGTGCTGGGCTGGGACTTCGACGTCTACGCCGTGCCCGGCCACACCCTGGGCCACATCGCCTACTACCGCCATGGCCTGCTGTTCTGCGGCGACACCCTGTTCGCCGCCGGCTGCGGCCGCCTGTTCGAAGGCACGCCGCAGCAGATGCACCATTCCCTGAGCCGCCTGGCCGCGCTGCCGGAAGACACGCTGGTCTACTGCACCCACGAATACACGTTGAGCAACCTGAAGTTCGCCGCCGCGGTCGAACCGGCCAACCCGGACATCGCCGCCCGTCTGGAAAAAGTCCGCCAGCAGCGGGAAAACGGCGTGATGACCCTGCCCTCGACCTTGGCCCTGGAAAAGCTCACGAACCCCTTTCTGCGGACGGGTGAAACATTAGTTAAACAAAAAGTGGACGAACGGAGCGGCCCTCAAAACCGGGCGCCGAGTGAGGTTTTTGCGGCACTGCGGGCCTGGAAAGACACGTTTTGAGGCATTCCCCAAACGGTACAAAAGTTCTGAACGGTTGACCGTTGGGGGTGCGCTTTCTAGAATCGCCCGACATTTTTGCCCGGAACTTACTTCCAGCCAATGTCGTCATCCATACGCAAGTCCGTCAACTCAGACGCACTGACCCGCCTGGCGCAAGCCATCGCGGTGGCTGTGTCCGCCACCCTGGCGGGCTGCTCCAGCCATGCGCCGCAGACTGACGCGACCCACGCGCCGAACATCGCTGCCCGGGCCAAACAGAAGCCGATCTGGCTGAACGAGAAGCCCAGCCCGCAGGTGCCCCAGGACATCTGGGCGCGGATGCGCGAAGGCTTCCAGCTGCAAGAGGGCCTGGGGGTCAACCCGCGCATCGAGCAGCAACGCCTTTGGTTCGCCAGCAACCCGTCGTTCCTCGAGAACGCCGGCGAACGCGGCAGCCTCTACATCCATTACATTGTCGAGCGCCTCGAAGAGCGCAACATGCCGCTGGAACTGGCCCTGCTGCCGGTGATCGAAAGCGCCTACAACCCGATGGCCTATTCCCGGGCCGACGCGGTGGGCCTCTGGCAGTTCATCCCGTCCACCGGGCGCTCCTTCAACCTGCGCCAGACCCGCTTCTACGACGGCCGCCGGGACATCACCGCCTCCACCACCGCGGCAATGGACTACCTGACCCGCCTGCACGACATGTTCAACGGCGACTGGCTGCTGGCCCTCGCGGCCTACAATGCCGGCGAAGGCACGGTGAGCCGCGCCATCGAGCGCAACGAGCGCCTCGGCCTGCCGACCGACTACTGGAACCTGCCGCTGCCGGCCGAGACCCAGGCCTACGTGCCGAAGCTGCTGGCCCTGTCCCAGGTGGTCCTGGCGCCGGAAGCCTACGGCGTGAACCTCAACCCGATCGCCAACGAACCGTATTTCCAGGTCGTCGAGATCAACCAGCGCATGGATCTGTCCAAGGTCGCGGCGGTGGCCAACATCGACGAAGACGAGCTGTTCCAGCTCAACCCGGCGTTCAAGCAGCGCACCACCATCGACGGCCCGCAGCACCTGCTGGTGCCGACGTCCAAGGCGCAGCTGCTGACCGCCAGCCTGCAGACCATGCGGCCTGAAGAGCTGATCAGCCCGCGCTCGCTCAAACCGGTGTTCGAAGGGGCCGACCCTGCCGAAGTCGCACAGCTCAAGCGCGCCTACCGGGTCAAGCGCGGCGACAACCTCGCCTCCATCGCCAAGGCCAACAAGGTCGAGGTCAAGGACCTGCAGCGCTGGAACAAGCTGTCCGGCAAGAACCTCAAGGTCGGCCAGACCCTGGTGATGCGCGACACCACCAAACGCACCCCGGCCCGCAATGCCGGCGGCCGCATCAACACCGTGGTCGCGGCCAACAGCAAGGGCGGCGCCAAGGCCGACGCCCAGAAGCAGACCCAGTACAAGGTCAAGCAAGGCGACACCCTGTACGTGGTGGCCAAGCGCTTCAACGTCGAGATGCAGCACCTCAAGCGCTGGAATCCGGGCGCGGGCAAGGCCCTCAAGCCTGGGCAGATGCTCACGGTCTACCAGCCGCACTGACAGCCTGACCGATAAGCCCTGCAGCGTTACGCTTGCAGGGCTTTTTTGTGGGAACAACTGTCTTGATCGTGTTCGGCGGCGGCTCAACTGACGCTATCGCCAGCAGGCTGGCTCCCACAGTGATTGACGTTCGCACGGCGGATTCATGTTCATTGCCCAACCCTGTGGGGCCCGCACAATTAACGGCGCATTAAGCGCTGTCTTTTTCCTGTCCGGACAAGCTGTTACTGTACGGGCCACATAGCCCAAGCCGCCTGGACCGGATCCGACTTGAAGCGTCCCTTCCTCCTGTTCCTGATCAGCCTGGCCTTGAGCTCTCCCGCAAGCGCGACCATCACCGAAAGCCACGGTTACGCGCAGTTCGGCACGCTCAAGTACCCGGCCAGCTTCACCCACTTCGACTGGGTCAACCCGCAGGCGCCCAAGGGCGGCACGTTGCGGGTGATGGCGTTCGGCACCTTCGATACGCTCAACCCCTACACCTTCAAGGGCACCAGCCCGGTCACCACGCCGAATTTCCTGCAGTACGGTATCAACGAGCTGAACGAACCGCTGATGGTCGGCACCGGCCAGTACGCGCCCTCCGGGGACGAGCCGGCCTCCAGCTACGGCCTGATCGCGCAATCGGTGGAATACAGCGAAGACCGCAGTTGGGTGGTGTTCAACCTGCGTCCGCAGGCGCGCTTCCATGACGGCACGCCGATCACCGCCTACGACGTCGCTTTTTCCTACCGCCTGCTGCTCAAGGAAGGCCATCCGCTGTACCGCACCAGCCTTCAGGAGGTGTCGCGGGTCGACATCCTCAGCCCGCAGCGCATCCGCTTCGTGCTCAAGCGTTCGGGCAATCCCTTGCTGATCCTGCGCCTGGGCGAACTGCCGGTGCTGCCCCAGCATTACTGGAAAGGCCGCGACTTCAAGGCCACCACCTTCGAACCGCCGCTGGGCAGCGGCCCTTACCGCATCACCTCGGTGACGCCCGGGCGCCAGTTGGTCTTCGAACGGATCAAGGACTATTGGGGCAAGGACCTGCCGGTCAACCGCGGCAAGTACAACGTCGACCGCATGGAGGTCGAGTTCTACCGCGACAGCGACGTGGCCTTCGAAGCGTTCAAGGCCGACGAGTTCGACATCTACATCGAGCACCAGGCCAAGAACTGGGCCAACGGCTACAACTTCCCGGCCCTGCGCCGCGGCGAGGTGATCAAGGCGCAGATCCCGCACCGGATCCCGACCCAGAGCCAGGGCCTGTTCATGAACACCCGGCGTCCGGTCTTCGCCCAGATCAAGGTGCGCGAAGCCCTGGGCCTGATGTTCGATTTCGAATGGACCAACCGCGCCCTGTTCAGCGATGCCTACCGGCGCAGCGTCAGTTACTACCCCAACAGCGAATTCAGCGCCGAAGGCCTGCCGGTGGGCCATGAATGGCTGATGCTCAAGCCGTACAAGGATCAGCTCCCGGCCCGCCTGTTCACCGAACCCTTCAGCCTGCCGCAGACCGACGGCCGCGGCATCCCCCGGGACACCCTGCGCAAGGCCCTGGGGCTGCTGGCCGAAGCGGGCTGGACGCTCAACGGCCAGCGCCTGCAGAACGCCGTCGGGCAACCCTTGCGCTTCGAGATCCTGCTGGTCAACCCGAACCTGGAGCGGATCCTCCAGCCCTATGTCGAGAACCTCAACAGCATCGGCATCGACGCCCGGCTGCGCACCGTGGACCGCGCCCAGTACAAGCAACGCCTGGATCAGTTCGATTTCGACATGATTCTGATGACGCTCAACCAGACCCTGAGCCCTGGGCTTGAGCAATGGCAGTACTTCCACTCAAGCCAGGCCGCCGTCAAGGGCAGCAAGAACTACGCCGGCATCGCCGACCCCGTGGTCGACCACCTGCTCGAGCAATTGCTCGCCGCCCGCACCCGGGACGAGCAGGTGGCCGCCGGCAAGGCACTGGACCGCGTGCTGCTGTGGCAGCACTACAGCATTCCCAACTGGTACCTCAATTATCACCGCCTGGCCTACCGCAACCGGTTCGCCTTCGTCACCACGCCCCCCTACACCCTGGGCCTGAGCGCGTGGTGGCTGAAGTCTTCGGAGAAAGATCGATGAAACCCTTCCGCGCCCTGCTCCTGCAGGCCAGCGGCCTGCTGTTCGCCGGGCTGGCCTGCGCCGCCCCGCAGCACGCCGTGACCCTGTACAACGAGCCGCCCAAATACCCGGCCGACTTCAAGCAGTTCGACTACGTGAACCCCGACGCGCCCAAGGGCGGGATCTTCCGCCAGGCCGGGTTCGGCGGCTTCGACAGCCTCAACCCGTTCATCAGCAAAGGCGTGCCGGCGGACAACATCGGGCAGATCTACGACACCCTCACCCGCCACAGCCTGGACGAGCCCTTCACCGAATACGGCCTGATCGCCGGCAAGATCGAAAAGGCCCCGGACAACAGCTGGGTGCGCTTCTACCTGCGCCCGGAGGCGCGCTTCCACGACGGCCATCCGGTGCGCGCCGAGGACGTGGTGTTCAGCTTCCAGACCCTCACCAAGGACGGCTCGCCCCTGTACCGCGGCTACTACAATGACGTCGACGACGTCATCGCCGAAGACCCGCTCAAGGTGCTGTTCAAGTTCAAGCACACCAACAACCGCGAACTGCCGCTGATCCTCGGCCAGTTGCCGGTGCTGCCGAAACACTGGTGGGCCAGCCGCGACTTCAACAAGGGCAACCTGGAGATCCCGCTGGGCAGCGGCCCGTACCGTGTGGCTGAAGTGAAGGCCGGACGCTCCGTGCGCTACGAGCGGGTCAAGGACTACTGGGGCAAGGACCTGCCGGTCAACCGAGGCTTCTACAACTTCGACGTGATGACCACCGACTACTACCGCGACAACACCGTGGCGCTGGAAGCCCTCAAGGCCGGGCAGTTCGACTATTGGCTGGAGATGACCGCCAAGAACTGGGCCAATGCCTACAACGTCCCCGCCGTCACCGAGGGGCGGCTGATCAAGGAGCAGATCCCCAACGGCAACCCCACCGGCATGCAGGGTTTCGTCTACAACCTGCGCCGTCCGGTGTTCCACGACGTGCGGGTGCGTCAGGCCCTGAGCCTGCTGCTGGACTTCGAGTGGACCAACAAGCAATTGTTCAACAGCGCCTATGCGCGCACCCGCAGCTATTTCGAGAACTCGGAAATGGCCGCCACCGGCCTGCCGGACGCCGACCAACTGGCGATCCTCGACCCGTTCCGCAGCCAGTTGCCGGCCCAGGTGTTCAGCGAGGCATTCGAAAACCCCAAGACCGACGGCAGCGGCATGATCCGCCCGCAGCAGCGCGAGGCCTACCAGCTGCTGCAAGAGGCCGGCTGGAAGATCGTCGACGACAAGATGGTCGACGCCGACGGCAAACCGGTGGTCATCGAGTTCCTGCTGGCCCAGACCGATTTCGAGCGGGTGCTGCTGCCGTTCAAGCGCAACCTGAGCGACCTGGGCATCGACCTGGTGATCCGTCGCGTGGACGTCTCGCAGTACGTCAACCGCGTGCGTTCGCGGGACTTCGACATGATCGTCGGCAGCTTCCCGCAGTCCAACTCGCCGGGCAACGAGCAGCGCGAGTTCTGGATGAGCGCCGCCGCCGACAAGCCCAGCAGCCGCAACTCGATGGGCCTGAAGGATCCGGTGGTCGACCGGCTGGTGGAGCAACTGATCAACGCCGATTCGCGCAAGAGCCTGGTGGCCCACGCCCGGGCCCTCGACCGCGTGCTGCAATGGGGCTACTACGTGATCCCCAACTGGCACATCAAGACCTGGCGCGTGGCGTACTGGAACCACATCGGCCATCCGAAAGTCTCCCCCAAGTACGACATCGGCATTGATACCTGGTGGATCAAGCCCGACGCCAAACCGGCGATAGAAGTCCAGACCCAACTGCAGGCCGCCCCAGCGGACACGGAGTAATCAGATGCTGGCGTACATTTTTCGGCGACTGCTGCTGATCATCCCGACCCTGTTCGGCATCCTGCTGATCAACTTCGTGATCATCCAGGCCGCCCCCGGCGGGCCGGTGGAGCAGATGATCGCCAAGCTCGAAGGCTTCGAAGGCGCCACCAGCCGCATCGCCGGCGGCGGCGCCGAGGTGTCGGTGGCCGGTTCGTCCTACCGCGGCGCCCAGGGCCTGGATCCGGCGCTGATCAAGGAAATCGAGCACATGTACGGGTTCGACAAGTCGGCCCCGGAACGCCTGTGGATCATGGTCAAGAACTACGCCCGGCTGGATTTCGGCGACAGCTTCTTCCGCGACGCCAAGGTGATCGACCTGATCAAGGAAAAGATGCCGGTGTCGATCTCTCTGGGCCTGTGGAGCACGCTGATCATGTACCTGGTGTCGATCCCGCTGGGGATCGCCAAGGCCACCCGGCACGGCAGCCACTTCGACGTCTGGACCAGCTCGGCGATCATCGTCGGCTACGCGATCCCGGCGTTCCTGTTCGCGATCCTGCTGATCGTGGTGTTCGCCGGCGGCAGTTACCTGGACTGGTTCCCGCTGCGGGGCCTGACTTCGAACAACTTCGACGAACTGAGCCTGGGCGGCAAGGTCCTCGACTACTTCTGGCACCTGGCGCTGCCGGTGACCGCCCTGGTGATCGGCAACTTCGCGACCATGACCCTGCTGACCAAGAACAGCTTCCTCGACGAGATCAACAAGCAGTACGTGGTCACCGCCAAGGCCAAGGGCCTGACCCGCCGCCGCGTGCTGTACGGCCATGTGTTCCGCAACGCGATGCTGCTGGTGATCGCCGGGTTCCCGTCGGCGTTCATCGGCATCTTCTTCACCGGTTCCCTGCTGGTGGAAGTGATCTTCTCCCTCGACGGCCTCGGCCTGATGAGTTTCGAGGCGGCGATCAACCGCGACTACCCGGTGGTGTTCGGCACCCTGTTCATCTTCACCCTGCTGGGGCTGGTGGTGAAACTGATCGGCGACCTCACCTACACCCTGGTCGATCCGCGCATCGACTTCGAAAGCCGGGAGCATTGAGATGAACCTGTCCCCTCTCAACCGCCGCCGCTTCGAACTGTTCAAGGCCAACAAGCGCGGCTGGTGGTCGCTGTGGCTGTTCCTGATCCTGTTCGGCTTGAGCCTTGGCGCCGAACTGATCGCCAACGACAAGCCGCTGGCGATCCACTACGACGACCAATGGTATTTCCCGGCGCTCAAGCGCTACCCGGAAACCGCGTTCGGCGGCGAATTCCCGCTGGAGGCCAACTACAAGAGCCCGTACATCCGCGAACTGCTCCAGAGCAAGGACGCCTGGGTGCTGTGGGCGCCGATTCCGTTCAGCTACCAGAGCATCAACTACGACCTGAAGGTCCCCGCCCCCGCCCCGCCCTCGGCGGTCAACCTGCTGGGCACCGACGATCAGGGCCGCGACGTGCTGGCGCGGGTGATCTATGGCTTTCGCATCTCGGTGCTGTTCGCCCTCACCCTGACGGTGCTCAGTTCGCTGATCGGCGTGATCGCCGGCGCACTGCAAGGCTTCTACGGCGGCTGGGTCGACCTGGCCGGCCAGCGCTTCCTGGAGATCTGGTCGGGGCTGCCGGTGCTGTACCTGCTGATCATCCTGGCCAGTTTCGTGCAGCCGAACTTCTGGTGGCTGCTGGGGATCATGCTGCTGTTCTCCTGGATGAGCCTGGTGGACGTGGTGCGCGCCGAATTCCTGCGCGGGCGCAACCTCGAATACGTGCGGGCGGCCCGGGCGCTGGGGATGCGCAACGGCGCGATCATGTTCCGCCACATCCTGCCCAACGCCATGGTCTCGACCATGACTTTCATGCCGTTCATCCTGACCGGCGCCATCGGCACCCTCACGGCCCTGGACTTCCTCGGCTTCGGTTTGCCGGCGGGCAGCCCGTCGCTGGGCGAGCTGGTGGCCCAGGGCAAATCCAACCTGCAGGCGCCGTGGCTGGGGATGAGCGCGTTCGCCGTGCTGGCCCTGATGCTGAGCCTTCTGGTGTTCATCGGCGAATCCGCCCGCGACGCCTTCGACCCGAGGAAGTGAAATGAATCAGGACAATCTGATCGAAGTGCGCGACCTCGCCGTCGAGTTCGGCCTGGGCGACCGCATCCAGCGGGTGGTGGAGGGCGTGAGCTTCGACATCAAGCGCGGCGAGACCCTGGCCCTGGTCGGCGAAAGCGGCTCCGGCAAGTCGGTGACGGCGCACTCGATCCTGCGCCTGCTGCCCTACCCGCTCGCCCGCCATCCCGCCGGCAGCATCAACTACGCCGGGCAGAACCTGCTGGACCTGAAGGAAAAGACCATCCGCCACATCCGCGGCAACCGCATCGCGATGATCTTCCAGGAGCCGATGACCTCGCTCAACCCGCTGCACTCCATCGAGAAGCAGATCAACGAGGTGCTGGGCATCCACAAGGGCCTGACCGGCAAGGTCGCCACCCGGCGCACCCTGGAGCTGCTGGAGATGGTCGGCATCCCCGAACCCGCCAAGCGGCTCAAGGCCCTGCCCCACGAACTCTCCGGCGGCCAGCGCCAGCGGGTGATGATCGCCATGGCCCTGGCCAACGAGCCGGAGCTGCTGATCGCCGATGAGCCGACCACCGCGCTGGACGTGACCGTGCAGCTGAAAATCCTCGATCTGCTCAAGGAACTGCAGGCCCGGCTGGGCATGGCGCTGCTGCTGATCAGCCACGATTTGAACCTGGTGCGAAGAATTGCGCACCGCGTATGTGTCATGCAGCGCGGTTGCATCGTCGAACAGGCATCGTGCGCCGAGTTGTTCCGTTCTCCGCAGCATCCGTACACTCGGGAGCTGCTGGCGGCGGAGCCCAGCGGAGGCCCGGCGGGCAACAAGGCCGGGGCGCCGCTGCTGGAGGTCGAGGATCTGAAGGTCTGGTTCCCGATCAAGAAAGGCCTGTTCAAGCGCACGGTGGACCACGTCAAGGCCGTGGACGGCATCCGCTTCAGCCTGCCTCAGGGGCAGACGTTGGGGATCGTGGGCGAAAGCGGTTCCGGCAAGTCGACGCTGGGTCTGGCGATCCTGCGGCTGATCGGCAGCCGCGGCGGCATCCGTTTCGAGGGCAAGCAGCTAGACTGCCTGACGCAGAACGAAGTCCGCCCGCTGCGCCGGGAGATGCAGGTGGTGTTCCAGGATCCGTTCGGCAGCCTGAGCCCGCGCATGTGCGTGAGCCAGATCGTCGGCGAAGGCCTGCGGATCCACGGGATCGGCACCGAAGCGGAGCAAGAGGCGGCGATCATCGCCGCGTTGAAGGAGGTAGGCCTGGATCCGGAGACCCGGCACCGCTACCCCCATGAATTTTCCGGTGGGCAACGGCAGCGTATCGCCATTGCCCGGGCCCTGGTGCTCAAGCCGGCGCTGATCCTGCTGGACGAGCCCACTTCGGCGCTCGACCGGACGGTGCAGCGGCAAGTGGTGGAGCTGTTGCGTTCACTGCAAGCCAAGTACAACCTGACGTATTTGTTCATCAGCCATGACCTGGCTGTCGTCAAAGCGCTGAGCCACCAGCTGATGGTGGTCAAGCATGGCCAAGTGGTCGAACAGGGGGACGCGCAAGACATCTTTGCCGCCCCCCGACATCCGTATACACAGCAGTTGCTGGAAGCCGCTTTTTTGGCGCCAGCCTCTGCGCAATAACCTGAAAGAGGAGCAACACATGGGTTTTCTCGCCGGTAAGCGCGTACTGATCGTCGGTGTCGCCAGCAAGCTGTCCATCGCATCCGGCATCGCTGCCGCCATGCATCGCGAGGGCGCTGAGCTTGCCTTCACTTATCAGAACGACAAATTGAAAGGTCGTGTCGAAGAGTTCGCCGCAGGCTGGGGTTCGAGCGCGGATCTGTGCTTCCCTTGTGACGTGGCCAGCGACGAAGAGATCGCCAAGGTCTTCGAGGAGCTGAGCAAGAAGTGGGACGGCCTGGACTGCATCGTGCACTCCGTCGGCTTCGCCCCGGGCGACCAACTGGACGGCGACTTCACCGAAGCCACCACCCGCGAAGGTTTCCGCATCGCCCACGACATCAGCGCCTACAGCTTCGTGGCCCTGGCCAAGGCCGGCCGCGAGATGATGAAAGGCCGCAACGGCAGCCTGCTGACCCTGTCCTACCTGGGCGCCGAGCGCACCATGCCGAACTACAACGTGATGGGCATGGCCAAGGCTTCGCTGGAAGCCGGCGTGCGTTACCTGGCCGGCTCCCTGGGCCCGGACGGCACCCGCGTCAACTGCGTATCGGCCGGCCCGATCCGCACCCTGGCCGCTTCCGGCATCAAGAACTTCCGCAAGATGCTGGCCGCCAACGAAGCGCAGACCCCGCTGCGCCGCAACGTCACCATCGAAGAAGTCGGCAACGCCGGCGCCTTCCTGTGCTCCGACCTGGCGTCGGGCATCAGCGGTGAAATCATGTACGTGGACGGCGGCTTCAACACCACCGCCATGGGCAACATCGAAGAGTGATCTTCGGTTAGCCGACGAAAAACCCGCCATCCGGCGGGTTTTTTGTGCCTGCGGATCCTGCATTCCCCGGGGTCACCGTGGGAATGCAGGATCCGCATGCGATGGCGGCGTGTCAGGCATGAAGGTTTCAACTGTCCCGGCCTCATCGCCAGCAGGCTGGCTCCCACAGTGGATCCCACCTGCCCGCAGGATCTCTGCACACCGCTGAACCCTATGGGAGCTTGCCTGCAAGCGATGAGGCCAGCACTGCCGACATCTCTGCTGCCTGACCCACCGCCATCGCGGGCAAGCCCGCTCCCACAGGAACCGCAGGTGTCTGCAGAATCGGCAAACATCACCGAAACCTGTGGGAGCTGGCTTGCCAGCGATGAGGCCAGCACTGCCGGCATCTCTGCTGCCTGACCCACCGCCATCGCGGGCAAGCCCGCTCCCACAGGAACCGCAGGTGTCTGCAAGATGGGTTGCACACCACCGAACCCTGTGGGAGCCAGCCTGCTGGCGATGGGGCCGGCACTGCTGACATCTCTGTTGCCTGACCCACCGCCATCGCGAGCAAGCCCGCTCCCACAGGAACCGCAGGTGTCTGCAGAATCGGCAAACATCACCGAAACCTGTGGGAGCTGGCTTGCCAGCGATGAGGCCAGCACTGCCGGCATCTCTGCTGCCTGACCCACCGCCATCGCGGGCAAGCCCGCTCCCACAGGAACCGCAGGTGTCTGCAAGATGGGTTGCACACCACCGAACCCTGTGGGAGCCAGCCTGCTGGCGATGGGGCCGGCACTGCTGACATCTCTGTTGCCTGACCCACCGCCATCGCGAGCCCCTGCGGTCAGCGGCGCTTCAGCGCCTGTTTGTGCGCATACATCGCCCCGTCGGCGTCGGCCAGCAGCCGATCCACCGTGTCGTGCCGCTGCGGGTCATATTCGATCTGGCCGACGCTGAAGCGGATGTCGTAGCCGCGTTGCAGGATGGCGTTGCGCTCGTCGAGGATGTCCTTGAGCCGGGCCATGATCGACGTGGTCTCGACATGGCTGGAGCCGGTCAGCAGCGCCACGAACTCGTCGCCGCCGAGCCGGCCCACCACGTCGCTCTCCCGGAAGGCGATGCGCAGCACGTCGGCGAAAGTCTTGAGGGCGCTGTCGCCCTCGGCGTGGCCGAACAGGTCGTTGATCTGCTTGAAGTCGTTGAGGTCGAAGAACAGCAGCGTCGCCGGTTTGCCGAGCCGGACGCAGGCGTCCAGGCCATGCTGCGCCAAGGCCTTGAAGCCCCGGCGGTTGGACAGCAGCGTCAGCTCGTCCAGGGTCGCCATCTGCACCGCCATCAGCTCCTGCTCGGCCATCCGGGCGAGATCGCGCAGCAGTTCGCGCTCTTCGTCGTCGAGCCGGCGGGGTTTGGTGTCGATCAGGCACAGCGTGCCCAGCTTGCTGCCGTCACCGACCGTCAGCGGGCAACCGGCATAGAAGCGGATGCCGGGATTGCCGGTGACCAGCGGGTTGTCGTGGAAGCGCTCGTCCTGCGCCGCATCGTCGACCTGCAGGATCTGATCGCCCAGGATCGCATGGCCGCAGAACGACACGTCACGCCCGGTCTCCGTGGCGTCGAGCCCCACGCACGACTTGAACCACTGGCGCTCGGCATCCACCAAGCTGACCAGCGCGATCGGCACGTTGAACACCCGCCGCGCCAGGCGGGTGAGGCGGTCAAAGCGTTCCTCAGGCAAGGTGTCGAGGACATTGAGCCCGTGCAGCGTCGCTACGCGGGCCTGCTCATTGACGGGTTTTCCGGGGGGCAACATCGCTCACTCCATTGAGGGGTCTGCCCCTGAGCGTAGACCATCAGCCGCCCGTCACCGGACACGGCCCGCCGGCACCGGCCCACAGCTTGAACTGTTCGACGAAAATATCGTGCGGCACCGGCACGGGTTGGCGCCCGGCGCCGGGGTTCCAGCCCCAGAGCACCAGCTTGTCTTCGCTGACATGCTTGATCAGCGCCGCGAAGTCGCGGTCGCCGTTGCTGGCGCGGTCCTTGATCATGGCGCACAGCCTGTCCGGCGGCAGGCCGATCCAGGCCATCTTGTGCGCGGCCGGCGGCAGGCTCCAGTGCGGCGCCCCCGGGGGCGCATGGGGGCCGTAGCTGGCCGGCGGATTGCTTTCGGCGTGGCAGGTGGCGCAGGGCAGCCCGGCGGCGCCCTTGCCGTCCAGCCCGCGCACCACGTTCATCGCATGGGGCGTGCCGGCGTCGAACTGCAACGGCGAATCGCCGGGAATGTGGCAGTTCTGGCAGCGCGGGCTCTGGAACACCTTCTGCACCGTGCCGAACGCCTTCAAGGCTTCCTGATCGTCGGCGAACAGATCCGAGGCGTAGCCGCCCAGACCGATCAGAATCACCGTGCCCAACAGCAGATGGCGTCTCATCTCACACCCCCGACAGTTGCAGCGGCAGTTCCCGCAGGCGTTGCCCGGTCAGGGCGTACAGCGCGTTGGCCACCGCCGGCGCGGTGGGCGGCACCCCTGCCTCGCCGATGCCGCCGGGCTTGTCGGTGCTGGGCACGATGTGCACCTCGACCGTCGGCATCTCGTTCAGGCGCAGTACCTGATAGTCGTGATAGTTGGACTGCACCACCCGCCCGTCCTTGACGGTCAGTTTGCTGTGCAGCGCCATGCCCAGGCCGAAGGTGATGCACGACTCCATCTGCGCGGCGATGCTCTGCGGGTTGACCGCAATCCCGCAGTCCACCGCGCACACCACCCGGTGCACGCGGATCGCCAGGTTGTCCTGGGACACCTCGGCCACCTGCGCCACGTAACTGCCGAACGACTCGTGCACCGCCACCCCGAGGGCGTGGCCGTCGGGCAGCGGCGCCTTCCAGCCTGCCTTCTCCACCGCCAGGTTGAGCACCCCGAGGTGGCGCGGATGGGCCTTGAGCAAGGTGCGCCGGTACTCCACCGGATCCTTGCCCGCCGCTGCGGCCAGCTCGTCGATCAGCGACTCCATGACGAACGCGGTGTGGGTGTGCCCCACCGAGCGCAGCCACAGCACGTTGATGCCGGTCTGCGGCGAATGCAGTTCGACCTGCCGGTGCGCCAGTTCCTTGAGGTAAGGGCTGTCGGCCACGCCTTCGACCGAGGTCGGGTCGATGCCGTTCTTGACCATGGTCGCTTCCAGCAAGGTGCCGGTCATGATCGACTGCCCGACCAGCACATGCTGCCAGGCCTGCGGCAGGCCGTCGGCGCCGAGCCCGACCCGGGCCTGGTGCAGGAACATCGAGCGGTAGTAGCCGCCGCGGATGTCGTCCTCCCGCGACCACACGGTCTTCACCGGCATGGCCGCCGCCTTCGCCACCTGCACCGCTTCGGCGACGAAGTCAGACGTCGGGTTGGCCCGCCGGCCGAAGCCGCCGCCGAGGAACTCGGTGTGGATCTCGACCTGCTCAGGCTTCAGCCCGGTGATCTTGCCGGCGATCATCTGATCCAAAGTCTGGAACTGGGTGCCGGTCCAGATCTCGCACTTGTCGGCGCTGATCTTCACCGTGCAGTTGAGCGGCTCCATCGGCGCGTGGGCCAGGTACGGCACGCTGTATTCGACCTCGATCTTCTTCGCGGCCTTGGCGAAGTTGCCCTTGGCGTCCCCGGCCTGGCTGGCGGAGGTGCCCGGGGTGGCCGCCAGTTTGCGGAAGCTGTCCAGCAGCTTCTCGCTGCTCAGGTCCGCGTGGGGGCCCGGATCCCAATCGACCTTCAGCGCATCTCGGCCCAACTTGGCCGCCCAGTAGTGCTCGGCGATCACCGCCACCCCGCTGGGCACCTGCACCACCTTGTGCACGCCGGGCACCGCCAGCGCCTCGGCGCCTTCGAAGGATTTGACGGTGGCGCCGAACACCGGCGCCCGGGCGACCATCGCGGTCATCAGCCCGCCGAACTGCACGTCCATGCCGAACTTGGCGCGGCCGGTGATTTTCTCCGGGGTGTCGAGGCGCTTGGTGGGTTTGCCGATGACTTTCCAGTCCTTGGCCTGCTTGAACACGATGGTTTTCGGATCCGGCGCCGGCAGTTGTCCGGCGGCGTCCGCCAGTTCGCCGTAGGTGGCGCGCTGGTCGCCGGCGATCACCACGCCGGACTCGGTGCGAATCGCCGAAGGCGCCACCCCGAAGCGCTTGGCCGCCGCCTCGACCAGCATCTGCCGCGCCGTGGCCCCGGCCAGGCGGTAGCGGTCGAACTCCATCCAGGTCGAGGTCGAACCGCCGGTGATCTGCATCCCGCCGAAGGCCGGCATGCCGTAGTCGGCCGCCGACGCCGGCGAATGCTCGACGCGGATCTTCGACCAGTCGGCGTCCAGCTCTTCGGCGATCAGCATGGTCAGGCCGGTCCAGATGCCCTGGCCCATTTCCGAATGGCCCAGCAGCACGGTGACGCTGTCGTCGGCGCCGATGCGCAGGAAAGCGTTGGGCGCAAACACCTTGCCTTCATTGTCCGCCGCCCTGGCGAAACGATGCCCGCCGGGCACATTGAACGCCACCACCAGCCCGCCGCCCAGCACGGCGCTGCCCTTGAGAAATCCCCGACGGGATACGGAACCGTTCATCGCTCGCCTCCTTTGGCCGGACTCATCCGATGTCGGCCGCGCGTTTGACCGCCGCGCGGATTCTCGGATAGGTGCCGCAGCGGCAGATGTTGCCGGAGAGCGCCTGGTCGATGTCGCTGTCGGTGGGCTTGGGGATCTTCGCCAGCAGCGCGGCGGCGGACATGATCTGCCCGGACTGGCAGTAGCCGCACTGCACCACGTCCAGCTCGGCCCAGGCCCGCTGCACCGGGTGCGAGCCGTCGCTGGACAGGCCTTCGATGGTGAGGATTTTCTGGCCATGGGCCACGGCGGTGGCCGGCGTGATGCACGAGCGCATCGGCGCGCCGTCGACGTGGACGGTGCAAGCGCCGCACTGGGCCATGCCGCAGCCGAATTTGGTGCCGGTCAGGTGCGCGACGTCGCGCAGGACCCAGAGCAACGGCATGTCCGCCGGGACATCGAGCTCCTGATCCTTGCCGTTGATGTTCAAGGTCAGCATCGGGGACTTCCTCAGACTCACGGTGTTCTGAAGGGGGCGTCGCTGCGGCGGTCGATGCCTGCGCGCGCCTCGGTTATCCCTTTGAGCTAAGCGCAATTTGCCCCGACGGCCAGCCGCCGCGACCGCCGGTCATCCGTTCACAGCATCGCCGCCACCTGCTGCGCCGTGGCTTTGGCCGACTGAGGATTCTGCCCGGTCACCAGCCGGCCGTCGGTGACGACCTTGGAAGTGAACGGCAGCAGCGCCTTTTCGTAGCGCGCGCCGCGTGCCTTCATCTGCTGTTCCGAGTTGTACGGCACCTTGCCCGCAACGCCGGCCAGCACTTCCTCGAACCATGAATAACCGGTGACCTTACGCCCGGCCACCAGCAGGCTGCCGTCCGACAGCCGCGTGTTGAGCAGCCCGCAATAGCCGTGACAGACCGACGAGACGATGCCGCCCCGCTCGTAGATCTCCCGGGTCAGCCGCTGCAGGCCGGCGTCCTCGGGAAAGTCCCACATCACCGCGTGCCCGCCGGTGAAATAGATCGCATCGAATTCGGCCGTGTCGACCTGGTCAGGGCTGGCGGTTTCGGCCAGCAGCGCCATGCTCGCCGGATCGTTGAGCCAGGCGCTGGCCGAACGGTCGAGCATCGGCCACTTCAGGGCGCGCGGCTCCAGGGGGCTGGCGCCGCCGAGCGGGCTGACCAGCCGCTGCTCGAAGCCCTTGGCGGCGAACACCTGCCAGGCGTGGGTCAGCTCACCCAGCCAAAGCCCGGTCGGCTCGGACGGGTCGGCATAGTGGGCGACGTTGGTGACGACATGGAGGATCCGGCGGGTCATTTCGATCACTCGCTCCGGTGGGTGGCGGTCTGGCCGAACGCGTTCAGCGGCACCGGCAGGTTCAGCACGATCTGCGCATCCTTGATCACGTCCAGGCGCAGGATCCGCGAAGCCCCCAGGCCGTCGAGCAACTGGCTCAGCGGGCCGCCGGTGCGCTCCAGCCGCACGTTTCGGGGGAACAGGCGTTGGGCAAAGGATAGTGTGTTGCTCTGCACCACGCTCTGGTGCCACAGGCCATCGACCTGATGGATCATGGTGGCGGTGCCCATGCGCGACTGGGGCTGCACGTGGCTCAGCGGCGGCAGCGGCACCTTGAGCTGCAGGTCCGGCAAGCCCTTGGGCCCGGCGATGCGGGCGCTGACCTCGGCGCCGATGTTCACTTCGATGTCGGCACGCCACTTGGGCAGCTGATAGCCGTGAACACCGCGCACACGGGCGATCTCGGTGTTCACCGGAAGCGCCAGCACATGGGCGGTGAAACTGCGCCGGCGCATGGCGTCCATCAGTTCCAGCGCGTGGGAGCCACGGGCCCCGGGACGGCGCACGACGACCGCCACCGACACTTCGTCATAGGGGTCGTTGTCGCACACCGAATAGGTGAAGAACGTCAGCGCCACCAGCCCGTAGCCGGGAAAGGCCCGCAGCGGTTCGAGCGGCGCCGGCAAGGTGGCGCGCAACCGGTCCAGGGGCGCCAGGAACAGCAGCTGGACGCTGCCGGTGCGGTAATAGAAGTTCGGCGCCCAGGTCGGTCCGACGCGGGAGGCCACCTGCTGCTTGGGAATGCGCCGGAAGAAGTCGATGTTGCCGGCCGCCTTGTCCCGGGCCACCTGATCGAGGTCGGGGTTCATCCGGAAGCGGTCGTAGTAGCCGCCCTCCAGCACCTCGACCGTGTGCGGCCCGAATTCGACCTCTGTAAAGCGCTTGCTCATGTTGGCTGACCTTTCTCGGTGAGTGGCCCGGCAGAGAGCCGGTGCGCCTCACTCTAAGATTCAACCGAACTTTAAGGTCAAGCCGATGGCGCCTGTCGTCCGTCATTCACGGGACTGATCGGCGAGGGGCCGCGACCGTTCGTAAATTCCTTGACCTTAAAGCCCGCTTCAATCCTAGAGTTGATAACGCTTGTCAACAAACCACCCTGTTTTGAGGAGTCGCGAACATGGGCTATGTCACCACGAAAGACGGCGTCGAGATCTTCTACAAGGACTGGGGCCCCAAGGATGCCCCGGTGATCCACTTCCACCACGGCTGGCCGCTGAGCGCCGACGACTGGGACGCGCAGATGCTGTTCTTCCTCGCCCAAGGCTTTCGGGTGGTGGCCCACGACCGCCGCGGCCACGGGCGGTCGAGCCAGGTCTGGGACGGCCATGACATGGACCACTACGCCGACGACGTGGCGGCGGTGGTCAACCATCTGGGCACGCAGAAGGCCGTGCACGTCGGCCACTCCACCGGCGGCGGAGAGGTCATCCACTACATCGCGCGGCACGGCGAGGATCGGGTGGCCAAGGCCGCGATCATCAGCGCGGTGCCGCCGCTGATGGTCAAGACCGCCGCCAACCCCGGCGGCCTGCCCAAATCGGTGTTCGACGACCTGCAGGCGCAGCTCGCGGCCAACCGTTCGCAGTTCTACCACGACGTGCCCGCCGGGCCGTTCTACGGCTACAACCGGCCCGGCGCCAAGCCGCTGGAGGCGGTGGTGCTGAACTGGTGGCGCCAGGGCATGATGGGCGGCGCCAAGGCCCATTACGACGGCATTGTGGCCTTCTCCCAGACCGACTTCACCGAAGACCTCAAGCGCGTGACGATCCCGGTGCTGGTGATGCACGGCGACGATGACCAGATCGTGCCCTACGAGAACTCGGGCGTGCTGTCGGCGAAATTGCTGAAGAACAGCACCCTGAAGATCTATCCGGGCTTCCCCCACGGGATGCCGACGACCCACGCCGAGACGATCAACGCCGACCTGCTGGCGTTCATCCGCAGTTGACGCAACGGCGGCCGGGGCCGGACGGCCCCGGTTCACCTACCCTTCCTCGCGCCCCGTCCCTTCGCGGTCGCGCGGGTAGTGCCTGGCCAGCGCGAACGCCGGCAGCCACGATTCGCGCCGCACCGTCCACAGCTCATAGGTCGGCTGCAGCTGGTCTGGCGCATCGAGCGAGCCCAGGTTCACTTCGATTTCGTCGCCCGAGCGGGAGAACACCGACGAGCCGCAGCGCGGGCAAAAGAATCGCCCGCCGTAGCTGCCGGACTGGCCGGTGACCGTCACTGCGCCCTCGGGAAAGATCGCCGACGCATGGAACAGCGCGCCATGGAGCTTGCGGCAATCGAGGCAGTGACAGATGCCCACCCGGTAAGGCCGGCCCGTCGCTTCGATACGGACTTCGCCGCACAGACAACCGCCCGTGAACCGATCCATGCTGCACCTCCGCAAAATGGAATATCCGGTGAGTGAAAATAGCAGGCGCCGGGGCGAACGCTTACAATCGTGCGCCTTTTCACCTCCCACGCAGGCCCGCCCGTCCATGGCGCTCGACCCCCTCACGATGCTGACCATTTCCACCGCCCTGGCTGCGGCGGCGGCCCTTTACCTGGCGGTCGAATGGCGCAGCATCCGCGAAGCCTCGCTGCTGTGCTGGAGCGCGGGCTTCGCCACCATCACCGTGGGCTCGACCCTCGCCCTGCTGCGCAGCGGCGGCTATCTGCTGATCGGCATCTGGTTCGCCAACGGCTTGCTGGTGGTCGCCCACTGGCTGTTCCTGCTGGGGGTGGCGCGGTTCACCCGCCAGCGCCTGTCGGGAGGCTGGTACTTGATCGTCCCGGCCTGGCTCGGCCTGCTGTGGCTGCCGGATGACGCCTTGTGGTCGAAGGTCATGCTGATGAGCAATTCGCTGCTGGTGGCCCTGGTCACCCTGCGGGCGAGTTTCCTGCTGCGCCCCCACGGCAAGTCGCTGAGCATCGGCGCCGTGCAACTGCGCTATGTGCTGCTGATCCACGGGCTGTTCTATGTGGCCAAGGCCCTGACGGCGGTGGTGCCGGGCACGCTGATCGACCTCGCGGCCCTGCGCGGCGAGATCATTCAGATCTCCCTGGTCGAGGGCGCGATGGCGATCATGCTGATCGCCCTGTCGATGACCGGCACCGAACGCCACCGCCGGGAAACCCAGATCGCGCGGCTGGCGGCGCAGGATCCGTTGACCGGCCTCTACAACCGCCGCGCCCTGGAAGTGCAGGCGCCGCGCCTGCTGGACGGCGTCTCCAGCGCCCGGCCCGGTGCGCTGCTGCTGATCGACATCGACCATTTCAAACTGGTCAACGACCTGTACGGCCACGTCGCCGGCGACCGTCTGCTGGTAACGCTCAGCGAGCTGATCCGCGCGGCGCTGCCCGAAGGCGCGCTGGCGGCGCGGTTGGGCGGGGACGAGTTCGTCATCCTGACGGGCGACGCGTCCCACGAGCGGATCATGGCGCTCGGCGGCACCCTGCGCGAACGGTTCCACGCCGCCGCCACGCAGGACTTCGCCACCCCGCAGGCCGTGACCCTGAGCATCGGCGCCAAGATCTTCGAGCATCCGCCGGCCAGCCTGGCGGCGCTGATCGAGCAAGGCGACAGCGCGCTCTACGCCTCTAAACGCGGCGGCCGCAACAGCCTGCGGGTGGCCGATCACAGCTAGCCTTTGGCCGATGGCCTATGCTTGCCGGCAGTCCACGATAGAGGAGCCCGCGATGCCCACCCCCGAAGCCGCCCTCCTGCACAGCTGGCACCAGAACGCTGCGGCCTGGATCTGCGCGGTGCGCAGCGGCGCCATCGAGAGCCGCCGCACCGTCACCGACCAGGCGATCCTGCTGGCGATCCTCGGCAGGCAGCCCGAACGCGTGCTCGACCTGGGCTGCGGCGAAGGCTGGCTGCTGCGGGCCTTGAGCGAAAGAGGGATCGAGGCGGTGGGCGTGGACGGCGACGCCACGCTGGTGGAGGCCGCACGGGCGGCGGGCTCTGCGCCGGTGCATGTGGCCAGCTATGACGAACTGGCGGACGGCCGGGTGGACATCGGTCACGGCTACGACCTGATCTGCGCCAACTTCTCCCTGCTGCACCAGGACATCATCCCGCTGCTCGCCGCCCTGAACGCCCTGCTCGCCCCCGGCGGCGCGCTGGTGATCCAGACGCTGCACCCTTGGGCCGCAGCGGCCGGCGACTATCAGGACGGCTGGCGCGAAGAGTCGTTCGCCGGGTTCAAGGGGCACTGGCAACCGATGCCGTGGTACATGCGCACCCTGTCGAGCTGGACCTGCGCACTGGACATGGCCGGTTGGCGGCTGGCCGAACTGCGCGAACCCCAGCACCCGCAAAGTCCCGTGCCGCAGTCGCTGCTGCTGGTGGCCGAACGGCGGGACTGAGACGGCGCAGTGCCCCAGCGGCCCTAGACCCTCGGCCTGAACAGAATCCCGGTATAGCGCAGCAGGAACAAGCCGAAGGCGGCGCACCAGAGCAACACCGACAAGCCCAGGCCCAGGCTGGAGAACGGCACGACCCACACCCGGCAGGCCGCCGCGGCCAGCACCAGCGCAAACCCGGACACCATGCCTTTGGGCGGTTGCAACAGACGCCCGGTGTGCCCGAGGCAGACCCTGGCGATCATCGCCAGAATCAGCCCGCCCACCCCGCCGACCGCCAACGCATGGGTGGCCAGGCTCTGCTGCCCGATCAGCTCCAGGTGCCACAGCGCCATGGCCAGGGTCGCCAGCGCCATCCAGCCATAGGCCAGGTACAGCGACCACAGCAGCGGCACGCGCCACAGTCCGCGGTCATGCCAACGGATCAGGCGCCACACCTGCAAACCGCCGACAAGGACAAACGCCGCCGCCAGCCACAGGCTCGGCGAATCGTTGAGGCCGGCGGCGAAGGTCACGGCGATCAGCAGGCTGGCGGGCAGCAACAGCCGCGTCGGCCATGCACCGGCCGGCGGCGCGGGCGGCCGGTTCAAGCCGCGCTGGATGAAGAACGGCAGCACCCGCCCGCCGATCACGGTCATCAGCGCCGCGATCAGCCACAGCGCGGCCAGCACGCCCTGACGTTGCAGACCGGCGTCATCCAAGTGAAGGCCGGACAGGGTCAGCGCCTGACAGCCCGCCATCAACGCCAGCACCAGCACGATCGGGTAGTTGTCCCGCTTGCGCGCAGCGATCAGATCCCGTCCCAGCAGCCCCGCCAGCAAGGGCAGAAATGCCCCTTGCACCAGCAGCACCGCACCGGCGGGCAATGGCACCCACCACGCCAGACGCCCCGCCAGCCAGACCGACACCAGCGCGATCAGCGGCCATCCGCGCAGGGGCGCAATGCCCGTCCAGTTCGGCACCGCCGTCAGCAAAAAGCCGCCGACGATCGCCGCTGCGAACCCGAACGGCATCTCATGGCGGTGCCAGGCCAGCATGCCGCCCGCAGGTTGCAGGGCAAGCCAATGGCCGTGCAGCCACAGACCCCAGACCATCACCGCCAGCACGGCAAACCCGGCCCCGGCGAGAAACAGCGGCCGAAAGCCGACACTGAACAGCGGCGCATCGGACAGGTTACGCATGGCAAGCCTCCGCTGGCGCATGCACAAGCCCCAAGCGACGCTCCGAGACCAGCCGCATCACGTAGCCGATCTTGAGCAGGGTCGGCCCGATGACGGTCAAGGCATGCATCGTCACCAGCAACCCGAGCGGCAAGTGCCCTTGATGCAGATAGGCCCCGTAGAGGCCGACCGACAGCAAGGCCAGGCCGGCGACAAGCACGCGGCTCGACAGGCGCAGGACGTTCAGCGGACTTTCGAAGAAAGCGAGCATTTTTCGTATCCTCGTGCGGCTGGATGTGTGCCTGGAACGTTACAACTCCCGTGCCAGTTTCAAGGCCCCGTCAAATCAGGGCCTTGGCAGCGACTGAGTCGATATGACTCGAATCCGACATGGTCATTAGGACTACCAATAGAGTCATAACGACCAAACCATGACCTTGCGACCGATCTGCGGCATCCCGCACGTCCCCCGGACTGACTACGCTGTTAATCCAGCGTGTCTAACCTGCCGAGGACAACCGCCATGCAACGTTTCCAGAAACTCACGCCTTGCCTGTGGTTCGACGACCAGGCCGAAGCGGCGGCGAAGTTTTACTGCTCGATCTTCGATCACTCGAAAATCACCGCCGTCACCCACTACGGCAAGGCCGGCCAGGAATTCCACAAGCGCCCGGAAGGCTCGGTGATGACCGTCAGCTTCGAACTCGACGGCCAAAGCTTCACCGGCCTCAACGGCGGGCCGGTGTTCACGTTCAACGAGGCGGTGTCGTTCCAGGTCAATTGCCAGACCCAGGACGAGATCGACCACTTCTGGGGCAACCTGTCTTCCGGGGGACCTTCGCAGGCGCAGCAGTGCGGCTGGCTCAAGGACAAGTTCGGGGTGTCGTGGCAGATCGTGCCGGTGGCGTTCATGCACATGATGCAAGACCCCGACACGGCCAAGACCCAACGGGCGATGCAGGCCATGCTCGGGATGAGAAAGCTCGACATCGCTGAACTTGAGCGGGCATTCGCCGGCCAGAGCTAATACACTCCAGCCCTGGCCTGCCGGGATCCACGACGATGAGACACAGTGCCGCCAAGCACCCTGAGAAAGCGCCGCGCTTCTGGCGCGACGACGCCCTGCCCTTCATCGAGGCGCGGGCCATCGCCGATGGCCGGGACGTCTGCTACGCCCGGCACTCCCATGCGCACTTCTCCATCGGCGCCATCACCGCCGGGCGCAGCACCTATGTGCACGAGCAATCGCAGCACGAGGTCGCCGCCGGCACCGTGGTGCTGATGAACCCGGGCGACGTGCATGCCTGCAACCCGATCGACGACCAGCCCTGGTCGTACCTGATGCTGTACGTGGAAACCCCTTGGCTGACCGACCTGCAGCACCAGTTGGGGTTCAGCGCCGACCTTGAGTTCCGGCGCTTCTGCGCCACCCGTTCAAATGATCCCGGCCTGTTCCGCGATCTTCAGGCGCTGTACCGCATCCTCGTCGACGACCAGCAAGACGTGCTGCGCAAAGAGAGCGCGGCGGTGGAGTTCTTCAGCGACCTGCAAACCCGACTGAACCCTGCGGCGGCGCCCGTGCGCGAGCCGAACAGCAAGCTCGAACACGCGGCCGCCTTCATCCGGGCACATTGCACGCAACTGCTCAGCCTCGACGACATCTGCGCGGCGGCGCAATTGTCGCCCTCGTACCTGATCCGCGCCTTCAAGCAGCATTACGGCATGACGCCCCACGCCTATGTGGTCAATCAGCGCATTCAGTTCGCCCGGGAGCGCCTGCGCAGCGGGCAGTTGATCGCCGACGTCGCATTGGAGGCGGGATTTGCCGATCAGGCGCACTTTCAGCGGGTGTTCAAACAGCACTTGGCGGCGACGCCGGGGCAATATCGCGGATGATGGCCTTAGTTATCCGCAGCCGATAACTTCCGGTTAAACATTGCCGCGACCCTCAACTGCCCGCCCATATTCAGCCGCCGCAACCCCACACTTCACTTGAGACTTACAAGCCGAAACGATACTCACCCGTCAGGCAGTTCAAACTTACGTAGTCTGCGTCCACATCAAACACTCGGTACGGACGCCGACATGAAACACTGGTTCAATTTGCTGCACCCGCAAACATTATCTGTCGATCAGGCTGAAAGCCGGGCCATTGCCGCGACACTCAAGAGCGCAACTTCCCTGACGGCCCAGGCAGCAAGCCAGGCCATCGGCCCTACGCTTGAGTTCGAAACTCATCAGCAACCCGATGTTCGAGCATTAGGCACTTTCATCAATACGGGCAGCCGCTTCGACATCGCCCAACACTCGGCGAGGCAATTGCTCAGGCGAACAATTGCGCAGCAAACATTCAAGGCAGCCGACCATGACTTCTGGATAATGGTGAACCCGGCAGGTGAGGTTCATCGGGCCATTAACGTTCCAACCTCGCCGGCCCCCTCTCTGAAGTTGGAAGCGCTTGACCGTGCAACTTTCGCCAGCCAGAAGGGCAACATCGAACTCATCGCAAAGGCTGCTGCCCTCGCGGGCGGCGTCATTTCCTCGTCCAATGTCGTCCCGCTCGTCAATTGGCTGCAGTTTCACCAACTGAACGTGCCGAAGACTGTCGGTGACATACAGAACCTGATTGCACTGCTGACACTTGAACTGCCGACGCCCCCGCTGCACGGCAATTACTGGGGTGACGTCCAACAGGCCGGCGAGCCGACACTTTTCATCGATGAAGAGCAGCATTCAATCCTTCATCAGCACACCTACGGACTGACGAAAATGAGGAATACGTCTGCCCGGGAACCACTGATCAGTTACCTGAGCAAGGCGCTTTACGAAAAGAGAACCTCAACGTTTCTGCGCGAATACCCACGAGAAAGTTGGGCACTGCTGTTGGAGCTCCCGTTTATCAAGCAAATCGCCCAATCGTACATCGAGGCACTGGGACTTGACGCATCGTCAGCCGAAACCGACTTGCCGGTTGAACTGTACAGCCGGGTACTGGTATCCGCCATCATCGAGGACCTCGACCTTGGCACGCATGACAAGAACACCGATTTTCGCCGCACCCTGCTGTATGCCCGCTCCAATGCGCAAGCCAACGTCTACCAGGTACGGGAAGGAATAAAGGACTGGTTGAGCGGCGTCGACGAAGCCGCTCTCCCCTTGGCAATTGAACTGATACTCGCAGGACTGGCGCCGGAGTTTCTGGTTGATGCCCCCGTGTCCGTGACGATCGGCTCACTGGAGTGGGTCACGCTGCGCAGATCGGTCATGCTGACGGAAAGCATTGCTCCAGGCCTGTCCCGAAACCTGTCGTATGCACAGTTGATGGAACTGGGAGCGATTGCGCCCGCCAGCCCTCAGCAGCAGATTCTCCACGACTGGGTGACATTGCAGGGCATCAAGGACTGGGCAACGGTCAACGACCTGGAGGACGATGCGCACAGCGATGCGGAACAGGACCTCGTGAAGAATGCGCTGACGCAATACTCGGCACACGCCAGAACGCTCGAAGAAGCCCATGACGCAATGGGCGCTCGCCCCGTCAATCGCCGCCTGCTGGCAACAGACCAACTGTCGCTTTACAAGCAAGACCCCATGGAAATGCTGTCCGTATGGGCGCCACTGAACAGCTACTCCTCAGAGTCGCTTATCGATCTCTATCTGGCAGGCGTGTTGAAAGAGAAACGGTACGACAGAAGGCTGGGCACCAGCATTTACAAAGAGAATCCCGACCTCCTGACGCTGCCGCCCATCAACGACCTGTACGCCGCGCGGACGAAGGCACATACCGAACGCTACAAGGCCGCCATTGCGACGATGCTGCGCCTGGCGATGTCGCGCTTGCCGAACGATGACCGGATCGCGCTTGAGCGTGGAAAAATCGGCCTCTATTACGTGCGCAAGAATCTGTCCCGAACCCTCGACGGCGGAGCCGATCTGCGTGAAAACCAGATCGCGGGTTTCGGCGTTGTTGTTCTCTGCCGGCACGACAGCCAGATCCGTTGCGTTGAAGTGTTCCCCCACCAAGGCCTGTGCCGCGCCAATCCGGCACTGGCCCAAGCTTATGTCAAAGGCTACGTGCTGGACGAAAGCGGGGGCTGGTTCTCCAAAGGCCCGAACGGCAACAACGATGATTTCAAAGCATTGACCCACATGAGAGTCGCCGACTTCGACACGCGGGCTTACTTTGCGGGCGGCTCGCCAGACGGCCCACTGGTATACGACGTCACGAACATGGGAATGGAGCGCTTCGCCGAACTCGACTACAACGACGGCCCGCAGCCCTTCTCCTTCAGCCCCATGAGCAGTTTCCGTTCGGCACGGTTCGAACAGATCAGCCGACTGATAGCCGAACACCGCTCTCCGCTGACCTACGAACATTTCTACGCCATCGCCTACGACAAGACCGGTATCGAAGAACGGAACGAGGCCATCAGCAACACGTTCGACACCATCCTGAACACCGTCATCCCTTTCAAAGGCTGCATCGAAGACCTGGCGTCCGGCGACCCGGATCGGCGAAGCGGTGCCCTCTTCAGCTGCATCATGGACGTCACTGCCGTCGTCACCGTTTTTGCGGGCGGAGCCGGACTGTTCACCAAAGCCCTGGCCAGCAGTTCCAGACTGTTGAACCTGAGCAAGGTGGCCGCACGTTCGTTGCTGTCGCTGTTCAACCCACTGGACGGCGTGCCGCAGTTGATTCACGGCGGCGCCAAACTCGTCGGCCAGACCGCGCTGAAGCTCAACCACCTGGGCAAGGCCATGACCCGCACCGGCGCCGACCAGTTGCGCTTGTTCACCGGCGGCAGCGGCGCCTATGACCTGATCAAGGCCTTGGACAAGACCGGCTCCGCCGCCCAGATCCGCATGACCCTTGGGACCGTGGCGCATGGGCGTGCGCTGTTCAGGGACGAAACGCTGGAAACCGCCGGGCAGGTGCTCAAGCGGTTGGGCGACAAGGCCCTGCCGCCCGACGGTATTCCCCTGTCGGAGTTGGATCATTTGTTCGAAAAGGCTCTGATCGAAGCCTCGGCGAAATTGCAACCGGCCCAGGCACTGAAGGCCTTGATCGGCAAGCAACCCTTGCAGGAACTGCTGGGCGGCATCAAGTCGACCTACTTCAAGCACTACGAAACCGCGCGAAAAACCACGAACGTGGTCGAGTCGATGGAAGCGTTGGTCACCATCGACGTCAAAAACATCAATGCCCTGAACGAACACCATCGAACGTTGCTGACGTCGGAAGGCCTGAGCGACGCCAAGTATCACCAGGTGTACGAAGAAGGGCGATTCAACCCCACCGGCCTGACCGATGATGCGGACCGAGCGACAGCCTGGATCCTCAATGCCTCCAGCTCCAAAGGCAATGAGTTCGCAACGCTCAAGGCGCTGCTGCTCGAGTACAGCGGCAACGGCCTGGCGCTGAGCGATCCGGCGGTGGTGCGGGAACTGCACAAACGCCTCGTCCCCACCGTTCCGGCTCTGCGGACACCGAAACCCGAGACGGGCTACCCGTCTTCCATCAGCGGCAGCATCATGCTCGACCGGCATCTGCCAAGGCTGGATGCTGGCCATGAACACTTCGGCAAACAGCTGTACGGTGCGGTCACGGGCTTCCATGCCTTCACCGACGGCAACGGTCGCACCGCCCGGACCCTGTACGCGATCCACGAGTTGCGCGCCAATCGCTTCAGCCCGTTGGCGCCCGCCTCAGAGGGGGCATTGAGCGGCCTGGCCTAACGCCAGCTCAGCGAGGCCCTTGCCCTGTCGAACCGGGCAAGGGCCGCGCGCGAAACTTACGGAATCAGCAGATACACCGCACTCCCCGCCAGCAACACCGCCATCGTCCGGTTGAACAGGCGCATCCCGGCGGGATTCTCCAGATAGCCGCGCAGGAACGTCCCGGCATACGCCCAGCACCCCACCGACAGGTAGCAGATCACCAGGTACACCGCCGCGAACTGCCACACCAGCCGTGCCTCGCCATCGGCGACGAACGCGCCCATCCCGGCCACGCAGGCCAGCCAGGCCTTGGGGTTGAGCCACTGCATGACAGCGCCGTACAGCATCGACGGCGCACGCTGCGCCTCCCCCGCGCCCAGTTTTCCGTCATCGGTGAACAGTTTCCAGGCCATGAACAGCAGGAACGCCACCCCGGCCACCTGCACCCCCCGCGTCAGCGCCGGCCACAGCCTCAGCACTTCGTGCAGGCCCAGCCCCATCAGCACCAGCAACAGCACGAAGCCCAGGGTCGCCCCGGCCACATGCCGCTGACTGGCCAGAAAGCCGAACCGCGCCCCCGCCCCCAACGCCACAATGTTCACCGGCCCCGGCGTAATCGACGCCACCAGGGCGAACGCCGCCATCGACACCATCAGACTCATCGCACACCTGTTCCCTTTCCGTTGAACCGGTCGTCACCCTAACCGCCTGCACAACACCCGTATTGAACAAAACACCCCTGGCCTGTACCGCGACGGCCGCGCCTGACTGTATGGGTTCGAACGCACGCGCCCCGTGGTAAAAAGGCACACCCGCCACCGGAGCCACCGCCATGGACCTCGCCACCCTCACCTTGTTCCTGCCCGCCTGCTTCGCCCTGAACATGGCGCCCGGCCCGAACAACCTGCTGTCGGTCAGCAACGCCACCCGCTACGGCTACCGCCGCGCCTGCGTGGCCGGAATCGGCCGGCTGCTGGCGTTCGCCGGGATGATCGCCCTGGCGGCGGCGGGCCTGGCGGTGGTGCTGCAGACGTCCGAGCTGCTGTTCTACGGGATCAAGATCCTCGGCGCCGGCTACCTGCTGTACCTGGCCTGGCAGTTGTGGCGGGCCGAACCGACGGCGCACAGCAGCGCCGACGCGGCGCCCAACGGGATCCTGGCCCTGGCCCGCCAGGAATTCCTGGTGGCGGCGGGCAACCCCAAGGCGATCCTGATCTTCACCGCGTTCCTGCCGCAGTTCGTCGATCCGGCCCGGGCGATCACCCCGCAATTCATGGTGCTGGGCCTGCTGTTCCTGGCGCTGGAATGGATCGCCATCAGCGCCTACGCCTACATGGGCCTGCACATGCGGCGCTGGTTCGCCGAACCGCGCGGCAAAAGGATCTTCAACCGCTGCTGCGCGGGGCTGCTGTCGGCGGCGGCTTCGGTGCTGCTGATGGCCAAACGCGCCTGAGGGCTCACTCGGCAGCTTCGGACGGTTGCCGAGCGATGGCGGACGGCGGGCAGCCGAACAGCCGCTTGAACTCCCGGCTGAACTGCGTCGCGCTGGCGTAACCCACCTCGTAGGCCGCCTGGGCGCTGCCGAACCCTTGCTGCACGATCAACTGACGGGCCCGGTGCAGGCGCAGATTCTTGAGGTACTGCATGGGCGCGTGGCCCGTCACCTCGCGAAAGGCCTGGTGGTAGCCCGACTGGCTCATGCCGGCCTCTGCCGCCAGCGCCGCCACGGAGAACGGCGCGGCGGGGTCGCGGTACAGGCTGTCGATCGACCGCCGCACCCGCCCCAACCGGCCCTGCCGGGACACCAGCGAGCGCAGGCATTCGCCGGCCGGGCCGAGCAGCATCTGGTAGTGCAACTCGCGCAGCAGAGCAGCGCCGAGCACCCGGGTGTCCATCGGCGACGCCAGCGCCGCCAGCAAGCGATTCAAGGCATCCAGCAGGCCGGGCGTCATGTCGGTGATCATCATCCCCCGCTCGCCCGGATTCGCCGACGCCTGAGGCGGCGCGTCCATGGTCAGCAGCAATTCGCTGACCAGGCTGCTGTCGATCCGCACCGCCACCGCCAGCATCGCACCGTCGGGGCCCACCTGCGTGTCGCAGTCGAACGGCATGGGCACCGTCACCACCAGGCACTGGCCGGCGTGGTAGGTGTAGGTCTCTGCGCCCAGGTAACCGCGCTTCATCCCTTGGGCCAGCAGGACGAAGCTCGGCTCCTGCAGCACCGGTGCCTTGGGCTGCGAAGTGTCGGCGCGCATGTAGGTGATGCCGTCCAGCGGCGCGGCGGTGAAACCGTCGTTGGCCGCCAGGCTGCGCAACCGGTCGATCAATAGCTGGCGTACGTTCGCCCCGTCCGTCATGTGCCTTGCCACCCGTCGATATCCACGAAAGTCCCATGGTAGGCCAGCGAACGCGCGGCGGGCGAGCCCGGCGCCGTGTGCCTGGAGGATTGGGCAAGCCATTTGGGATTTTGTGTATTGGGCCGCCCGCCGACGGCTTCTAGACTTCACCGGCAGTGCGACGACCGTCGCTCATTCACAAGAGGAGTCTTGCGATGTCCAGGAAAATTCTGGTTGTGCTGACCAGCGTCGAGAAGTACCCCAACCTGAACCGCGCCACCGGCCTGTGGCTGGGCGAAGCGGTGCATTTCGTCAAGAAGGTCGAGGCGGCGGGCTACACCGTGGACTACACCAGCCCTCAGGGCGGCTACACCCCGATCGATCCCCACAGCCTGGCCATGGCCGAGCCGGTGGACTGGGCGTGGTATCACGACAAGGCCTTCATGAACCGGCTCGGCGCCACCCTGCCGGCCAGCCAGGTCAATGCCGCGGACTACGTGGCGATCTACTACGCCGGCGGCCACGGGGTGATCTGGGACTTCCCCGACAACCCCGACCTGCAGAAGCTCAGCGCGGCGATCTATGAGAACGGCGGCTACGTGTCGTCGGTCTGCCACGGTGCGGTGGGCCTTTTGAACATCACGCTGTCCGACGGCCAGGCGCTGGTCAAGGACAAGCAGGTGACCGGGTTCTCCAACGAGGAAGAGCGCCTGGCCGAACTGGACCAGTACGTGCCCTTCCTCACCGAAGACGAACTGGTCAAGCGCGGCGCCCGCTACGTCAAGGCCGACCAGCCGTGGGCCGCCTACGCGGTGGCCGACCGGCGCGTGATCACCGGCCAGAACCCGGCGTCGGGCGGCGCGGTGGCGGACCTGCTGCTCAAGGAACTGGCCCTCTGAACCGGCCGGGGCGACAGCGGAGGTCGCCCTCCCTTCACTCGGCCTGCGACGGCCCCTTGAGTTCGACCTGGTTGCCGTCCGGGTCAAAGCAGTACAGCGACAGGCCGTTGCCCTCGGCGCCGAAGCGCGTCGCGGCCTTCTCCACCGTGAGGCCGGCCGATTGCAGGTGCTCGGTGATCGCCTGCTCATCGAACGGCTCGATGCGCAGGCAGAAATGGTCGACGTTGCGCCGCTCGGCGCCGGCGGCGGCACCGCCCTTGCGGCCGATCTCGCCGTTGAGGTCGACCAGGTCGATCATCGAGGTGCCGGCGCGCAAGTGCACCAGGCCCAGCTTCTCGTTGCGCTTGACCAGCTCGGCGCCGAAGACCCGGTCGTAGAACTCGATGCTGCGCTGAAGGTCCGCCACCCGCAGCACGATGTGGTCGATGCGTTGAATCGTAAAAGGCGTCATGCATTCAATCCTTGGGCTGAAACGACCCGCCCACTCTAGTGCAACCGCGAAAAAATTCACTGTCGATTTTTCGGTGGAGCCATCGCAAAAGCGGATTTATCCTCGGCCCATGAACATACAGACCGCTGTCCTGCCGCCCCACGCCGAAATGGTTCGCGCCATGCTCGAACGCGACACCGCCTATGAAGGCGTGTTCTTCACGGCCGTGAAAACCACCGGGATCTTCTGCCGCCCCAGCTGCACGGCGCGCAAGCCGAAACCGGAGAACGTCGAGTTCTTCGCCCACGCCGACGATTGCCTGTCCGCCGGTTACCGCGCCTGCCTGCGCTGCAAACCGCTGGACGCCGCCGCCATCGCCCCGGACTGGGTGCAGCGGCTGCTCAAGGCCGTGGACGCCGACCCGGAGCTGCGCTGGAGCGATGCGCAACTGCTCGCCGAGGGCATTGAGCCGCTGAAGCTGCGGCGCTGGTTCAAGCAGCATTTCGGCATGACCTTCCACGCCTGGCTGCGCACCCGCCGGCTCGGCATGGCCCTGGGCGGCATCCGCCAAGGGACGTCCATCGACCATGCCGCGTTCGATTCCGGCTACGAATCCCTGAGCGGCTTTCGCGATGCGTTCCAGAAATCGTTCCACATCACGCCGGGGCTTGCGGCGGCCAGCGAGCCGCTGCTGTTCACCCGCCTGACCACACCGCTGGGGCCGATGATCGCCATGGCCGAGCGCCGTGGGCTGGTGCTGCTGGAGTTCCTCGACCGGCCGGCGCTGACCCGGGAGGTCGAAGACCTGCAGAACCGCTTCGGCTATGTGGTCGCACCGGGGCACAACGACCATCTGCGGCGGATCGAAGCGCAACTGGCACAGTATTTCGCCGGGCAGCTCCACGAGTTCACGGTGGCGCTGCACCTGCCCGGCAGCGAGTTCGCCCGTCAGGTGTGGGCCGAACTGCTGCAGATCCCCTACGGGCACACGAGCACCTACGGCGCCATCGCCGCCCGCCTGGGCAAGCCGGGCGCCAGCCGTGCGGTGGGCCTGGCCAACGGGCACAATCGGCTGTCGATCGTGGTGCCCTGCCATCGGGTGATCGGCGCGGACGGCTCGCTGACCGGCTATGGTGGAGGACAGCCGCGCAAGGCGTTCCTGCTCAGGCTGGAAAACGCCGCCGTGCAACTCACGCAGCCATTGGCCTTCTGACCGGGCCGCCACACCGCCAAGGATTTCCATGAGAACGCTCGACACCCGCCGCGAAAAGGCGTTAGCCCGTGGCGAAGCCAAAGGCCGACGGAAATAGACCATGCCTGACGCCTATCAACCCGCCACCGCCTTCCTGGCCGGCCTAGACGCAGACTGGAAGCGCCACATCGCCGCCGTCGGCCCCTGCCTGCATCAGCCCCACCCGGCCCGCGACCCTTGCGAGTCGCTGGTGCGGGCGATCGCCTATCAGCAACTGCACGCCAAGGCCGGGGATGCGATCGTCGGGCGATTGGTGGGGTTGTTTGCGGACCGGGCGTTTCCCCGCCCGGAGCAGATCCTCGCGACCGATTTCGACCGGCTGCGCAGTTGCGGGTTTTCGGCGGGCAAGATCGCGACGATCCAGGGCATCGCCCAGGCCACGCTCGACGGCGTGGTGCCGGACTACGCCACAGCGCTGGCGATGGACGACGAGGCGCTGATCGAACGCCTGGTCAGCCTGCGCGGGGTCGGGCGCTGGACGGTCGAAATGCTGCTGATCTACAGCCTGGAACGGCCCGACATTCTGCCGGCGGACGATTTCGGCGTGCGCGAAGGCTACCGGCGGCTCAAGGGCCTGGAGGCGCAGCCGACCCGCAAGCAGATGATCGAGATCGGCTCCGCCTGGAGCCCGCACCGCACCGTGGCGGCCTGGTACCTGTGGCGGGTGCCGACCCGCTAGACCGCGTCATCGTTCATCGCCGGCAAGCCGGCTCCCACAGGACTCAGCAGCGGCCGTAGATTCTGCGCCCCACCGCAAAAACCTGTAGGAGCTTGCCTGCAAGCGATGAGGCCGGCGCTGCCGACATCTGCAGTGGCTGACCCACCGCCATCGCCAGCAGGCTGGCTCCCACAGGTTCCGCATCCACCCGCAATTCCTGTGGGAGCTGGCTTGCCAGCGATGAGGCCAGCACTGCTGATATCTGTGTTGCCTGACCCACCGCCATCGCCAGCAGGCTGGCTCCCACAGGGAACGGCGGCGCCGGTCAGTCCTGGTGCGCCCAGGTCATGCGGAACGACGCCCCGCCCCACGCCGAATCCCCGACCTCGACCTGCCCGCCATGGGACTGCGACACCCGCCGCACCAGCGCCAGGCCGAGGCCGAAGCCGCCGGTGCGGCGGTCGCGGCTGGCGTCCAGGCGCGAGAACGGTTCGAAGATCTTTTCCCGGCCCGCCAGCGGCACGCCCGGTCCGTCGTCGTTGACCTGCACCTCGTACTGATCGCCGCTGCGCGACAGCGACACCTCCACCCGCCACTCGGCGTACCGGATGGCGTTGCGCAGCAGGTTGATCACTGCCCGCGCCATGAACCGCGGCTCGATCCGCACTTCGTCGACCCCGCACTCGCGGATCACCAGTTGCACCCCGGCCGCCTCGGCCTCCAGCGCCACGCTTCCGACCACACTCTCCAGCCAGTTGAAGGCCTGAATGTTCTCCCGGGTGATCACCGTCGCGCCGCGCTCAAGGCTGGCGTAGGTGAGCAGTTCGGACACCATCTCCTCCAGTTCGCCCAGGTCGGCGTACATGTCGGCGATCAGTTCTC
Organism: Pseudomonas sp. R25(2017); assembly: GCF_002112565.1. Lineage (NCBI taxonomy): Bacteria > Pseudomonadati > Pseudomonadota > Gammaproteobacteria > Pseudomonadales > Pseudomonadaceae > Pseudomonas > Pseudomonas sp. R25(2017). Next base: position 107,798 of record NZ_NEHZ01000013.1, on the reverse strand, counting down.
GACGCTGCCCCGCCTCAGGCTGCTGCTTGAGCTGGTCGAGCTCGAACGACAGCCGCGCGATCGGCGTGCGCAGCTCGTGGGACACCGCATTGGTCAGTTCGCGCTGGTTGGCGATCAAGGTTTCGATCCGCGCGGCCATCAGGTTGAAGTGCCCGGCCAGGTCGCGGATGTTCGAACGCTTCGACAGCTGGATCCGCGCCGACAGGTCGTTGTCGCCGAAACGCACCGCCGCCAGGCGCAGCTTCTCCAGGTCGCGCCAGTGCGGGCGCACCCAGAAGAACAGGACGATGCCGATCATCACCGCCACCATCAGGTAGGCGCCGACGATGTAGAACGGCATCAGGCTCGGCTCGCCGGGCAAGCGGATGCTGAGCAACTGCGTGCCGCCGTCGATGGACGCGATGTAGCGCATGTATTTGTCGCGGATGACCAGCAGGCCCTGGGCCAGTTCGGCCTGTTCCTTGTCGGTCAGGCCCAGCTCGCCGGCCTCGACCAGCGTCAGCTCCAGGCCGTAGTGCGGACGGATGGATTGCAGCAGCGCCTCGCGGCCCGGGCCGTCCAGCCCGCGCAACTGTTCGCCCAGGGTCCAGGCCTGGCCGCGGACGGCTTCGCGGTTGTAGTCCTGCATCTGGTAGTCGAGCAGCGCATCGAAGGTGTGCTCCACCGTCTGCAGCGCCAGCACCAGCCCGATGGTCATCACCACGAACAGCCCGAGGAATAGCCGCAGCATCTACAACTCCCACGCGAACGGATTGAACAGATAACCCTTGCCCCACACGGTCTTGATGCACACCGGCTCGCGGGGGTTGTCGTTGAGCTTGCCGCGCAGCTTGCTGATGTAGACGTCGACGCTGCGGTTGAGGCCGTCGAACGCGATGCCGCGCATGCGGTTGAGGATCTCGTCGCGGGACAGGATCTTGCCGGCGGCGCTGGCCAGCAGCCACAGCAGCTCGAATTCCATGGTGGTGAGCTCGACCGCCTCGTCCCCCAGACGCACCTCGCGACGGCTGCGGTCGATGGCCAGGTGGCCGAACGTCAGCGCGTTGCACACGCCGGCGTCCGGCACCTGACGCCGCTGCAGCGCCCGCAGGCGGGCCAGCAGCACCGGCGGCTTGATCGGTTTGATCACGTAATCGTCGGCGCCGGACTCCAGGCCCAGGATATGGTCGAGGTCGTCTTCCTTGGCGGTGAGGATGACGATCGGCGTGTCCGACACGCTGCGGATCTCACGGCACACGTGCAGGCCGCTCTGCCCCGGCAGCATCAGGTCGAGCACCACCACCTTGGGCCTGAATTCGACGAACGCGGCCACCGCCAGATCGCCGCGGTGCACCGTGCGCACCTCGTAGCCGTGCTGTCGCAGAAAATGCGCGATCAGCGTGGCCAGGCGCTCATCGTCTTCCACCAGCAGGACTTTGCCAAAACCCAGGTTATCCATAACGACTGTCTGCCGACCTCTGTGAAGTGGGCGACATTATGGCGGCAATCGGTGTCCGGGCGGTTACCGTGGGCAGCAAAAACCGGCCGCAAGGGCCGGTTTCCTGTGATGTTTCATCGTCTTAAGAGTTTTTTACAAGTACCGTCACGCGGCGCTCGGCACGCCGCTGTGGAAGCGGAACTCCACGTCCGGCGATTCGATCAGGTCCTGCTCGACGGCCCGCACCTTCTCGATCACCTGGGCGATGTCCTTGGCGTCGCCGTACTGGTAGGCCAGTTTCAGGTAACCCTGAAAGTGCCGCGCCTCGCTCTTGAGCAGGCCGAAATAGAATTTGCCCAGCTCTTCGTCCAGGTGCGGCACCAGCGCCTCGAACCGCTCGCAGCTGCGCGCCTCGATGAAGGCGCCGACCACCAGGGTGTCGACCAGCTTCACCGGCTCGTGGCTGCGCACCACCTTGCGCAGGCCCGAGGCGTAGCGGCCGGCATGCAGTTGGCGCAGTTCGACCTTGCGCCGCTTCATGATGCGCATCACCTGTTCGTGGTGCACCAGCTCTTCCCGGGCCAGGCGCGACATCATGTTGATCAGATCGACGTGGGAATGGTACTTGGCGATCAGGCTCAACGCGGTGCTGGCGGCCTTGAACTCGCAGTTCTTGTGGTCGATCAGCAGCGTCTCCTGATCGGCCAGCGCGGCCTGGACCCAGGCGTCCGGGGTGCGGCAGCCAAGGAATTCGTGGATTTCGGGAAGGTTCATGGGGCTCACGGGCAATGGGTATCAAGCGAAGGGCGCGATTATACCGGCCTGTCCGCAGACCACCAGCGGCCGCCATTGATATGCATCAAGCCGCAGGCGCGGGCGCAGCAACTATAGTTGTGCAACGCCGTGCCTTTTCATTGCTGGAGACTCCGCTCATGCAAGCCATTCGCAGCATTCTGGTGGTCATCGAACCCGAACACTCGGAAAGCCTGGCGCTCAAGCGCGCCAAGCTGATCGCCGGCGTGACCCAGGCCCACCTCCACCTGCTGGTGTGCGACAAGAAGCACGACCACGCCGGCATGCTCAGCGTGCTCAAGGCCGCGCTGCTGGCGGACGGCTACAGCGTCACCACCGAACAGGCGTGGAACGAAAGCCTGCACGAAACCATCATCGACGTGCAGCAGGCCGAAGGCTGCGGGCTGGTGATCAAGCAGCACTTCCCCGACAGTTCGCTGAAAAAGGCCCTGCTGACCCCGGCGGACTGGAAACTGCTGCGTCACTGCCCGACCCCGGTGCTGCTGGTGAAGACCGCCGGTTCCTGGAAGGACAAGGTGATCCTGGCCGCCGTCGACGTGGGCAACGCCGACGGCGAACACCGCCACCTGCACACCACCATCATCGACCACGGCTACGACATCGCCAGCCTGGCCAAGGGGCACCTGCACGTGATCAGCGCCCATCCGTCGCCGATGCTGTCGGCGGCCGACCCGACCTTCCAGCTCAAGGAAACCATCGAGGCGCGCTACCGCGAGCAGTGCCGGGCGTTCCAGGCCGAGTTCGACATCGATGAAGCGCACCTGCACATCGAGGAAGGGCCGGCCGACGTGCTGATCCCGTTCATGGCCCACAAACTGCAGGCGGCGGTGACCGTGATCGGCACCGTGGCCCGCACCGGGCTGTCCGGCGCACTGATCGGCAACACCGCCGAAGTGGTGCTCGATGCGCTGGAAAGCGACGTGCTGGTGCTCAAGCCGCAGGAGGTCGAGGATCATCTGGTGGAGCTGGCGGTCAAGCACTGAGGCTTGCGGCGCCCGGGCCGGCCTCATCGCTGGCAAGCCAGCTCCCACAGGTATCCCGGGTGTTTGCAGGATGTAGGTACACCACAAAACCCTGTGGGAGCCAGCCTGCTGGCGATGCCTTCAGTCGCCCAAGGCATCCTTGAGGAACCCGGGGGCGATGTAGCGCTGGTAGTGCGCCTCCGACAGCAGGAAGAACTCCCGGTCGATGGCGTCGCGCAACTCCGGCAGGTTCCAGTCGCGAAATTCCGGCATCAGCACCATCCCGTAGGCCTCCAGGTTGACGATCACCCGCGCGCCCCGGGCAATCAGCTGGTAGGCCCAGCAATATTCCGACTGGTGCGGCACGAAGCGGATCTTGCGCTGCTCCAGCTGCTGGCGCAGCAGCGCCCGGTCGAACACCTCGACCTTGCTCGCCATCACTTGTGACAGCAACTGCTCAAGACGCAGCCACACCGCGGTCTTCTGCTCCTCGCCGTAGCCGTTCCAGTGGATCACCTCATGATGGAAACGCTTGCAGCCGCGGCACACCAGGTCACCGTAAACGGTGGAGCAAAGGCCGACGCAGGGGGTCTTGATGGTCTGATTGGGCATAAGGGGGCAAAACACGGCAACGCGGAACAGGCCGGTATGGTAGCCCTTTGTCCGCCGTTGATCACCCCTCCGTTCGCAGGGTCAAGCGGCCGGCGGGCCCTGGGACGGGCCGTCCGACCCGCCACCAAAGTCCAATGCCGGCCGACTTACCTTTAATTTTTTTTTGCCGTAGAATCAGCCAGCCTTTTTAGGCGCCAATGTCCGTCAAGAAGCTGTTTTCAAAGCGTCACGAGCACAGTCGTTCCTTCAGAGCGGTGTTGGCGAACGGTTTTTCCAGCGGGGAAAAGCCCGACGCCAACCCTCATCAGCTCCCGTTCTGCAGGCGTAAAACTTTGAAAGCAGCTTCTGTAAGGAATGGTCGGTAATTCTGGCTAAGCGGCTCACAACGCCACGCAGCGCATGAATACGTCCATTTCGGGATGAGCGTCCCGGACACCCATTTGGGACCACTGATGAGGGTAATAACTGTGCTTGAAGCCTACCGCAAACATATCGAAGAGCGTGCAGCACTGGGTATCGTTCCCCAGCCGCTCAACGCCGAACAAACTGCAGGCCTGGTCGAGCTGCTGAAGAATCCCCCGGCTGGCGAAGAAGCCTTCCTCGTTGACCTGATCACCAACCGCGTTCCGCCAGGAGTGGACGAAGCCGCCTACGTCAAGGCCGGTTTCCTGTCCGCCGTCGCCAAGGGCGAAGCCAAATCCCCGCTGATCGACAAGAAACGCGCCGTCGAGCTGCTGGGCACCATGCAGGGCGGCTACAACATCGCCACCATGGTTGAACTGCTGGACGACGCCGAACTGGCTGCCGTCGCCGCTGAACAGCTCAAGCACACCCTGCTGATGTTCGACGCCTTCCACGACGTGGCCGAAAAAGCCAAGGCGGGCAATGCCCACGCCAAGGCCGTGCTGGAATCCTGGGCCGCCGGCGAGTGGTTCACCAACAAGCCTGCCATCGCCGACAAATACAGCCTGACCGTCTTCAAGGTCCCGGGCGAAACCAACACCGACGACCTGTCCCCTGCCCCGGACGCCTGGTCGCGCCCTGACATCCCGCTGCACGCCCTGGCCATGCTGAAAATGGCCCGTGACGGCATCGTGCCTGAGCAGCAAGGCGCCATCGGCCCGCTCAAGCAGATCGAAGAAGTCAAGGCCAAGGGCTTCCCGGTCGCCTACGTCGGCGACGTGGTCGGCACCGGTTCCTCCCGTAAGTCCGCCACCAACTCGGTGCTGTGGTTCTTCGGCGACGACATCCCTTACGTGCCGAACAAGCGCGCCGGCGGCTTCTGCTTCGGCTCCAAGATCGCTCCGATCTTCTACAACACCATGGAAGACGCCGGCGCCCTGCCGATCGAGTTCGACGTGTCGAACCTGAACATGGGCGACGTGATCGACGTCTACCCGCACGCCGGCAAAGTGTGCAAGCACGGCACCGACGACGTCATCACCACCTTCGAACTGAAGACCCCGGTGCTGCTGGACGAAGTCCGCGCCGGCGGCCGTATCCCGCTGATCGTCGGCCGTGGCCTGACCGAGAAGGCGCGCGCCGAGCTGGGCCTGGGCCCGACCGACCTGTTCAAGCTGCCTGAAGCGCCTGTCGACACCGGCAAGGGCTACACCCTGGCGCAGAAGATGGTCGGCAAGGCCTGCGGCCTGCCGAAAGGCAAAGGCGTGCGTCCCGGCACCTACTGCGAACCGAAGATGACCACCGTCGGTTCCCAGGACACCACAGGTCCCATGACCCGTGACGAACTGAAGGACCTGGCGTGCCTGGGCTTCTCCGCCGACCTGGTGATGCAGTCCTTCTGCCACACCGCGGCGTATCCGAAGCCGATCGACGTGACCACCCACCACACCCTGCCTGACTTCATCATGACCCGTGGCGGCGTTTCGCTGCGTCCGGGCGACGGCATCATCCACTCGTGGCTGAACCGCATGCTGCTGCCGGACACCGTGGGCACCGGCGGTGACTCGCACACCCGCTTCCCGATGGGCATCTCGTTCCCGGCCGGTTCCGGTCTGGTCGCGTTCGCCGCCGCCACCGGCGTCATGCCGCTGGACATGCCTGAGTCGATCCTGGTTCGCTTCAAGGGCAAGCTGCAGCCTGGCATCACCCTGCGTGACCTGGTTCATGCCATCCCTTACTACGCGATCCAGAAAGGCCTGCTGACCGTCGAGAAGAAAGGCAAGAAGAACGCCTTCTCCGGCCGCATCCTGGAGATCGAAGGCCTGGACGAACTGACCGTCGAGCAAGCGTTCGAACTGTCCGACGCCTCCGCCGAGCGTTCCGCCGCCGGCTGCACCATCAAGCTGCCGGAAAAGGCCATCGCCGAGTACCTGCAGTCCAACATCACCCTGCTGCGCTGGATGATCGGCGAAGGCTACGGCGATGCCCGCACCATGGAACGCCGTGCCCAGGCGATGGAAGCCTGGCTGGCCAACCCTGAGCTGATGGAAGCCGACAAGGACGCGGAATACGCCGAAGTCATCGAGATCGACCTGGCCGACATCAAGGAGCCTGTGCTCTGCGCGCCGAACGACCCGGACGACGCCCGTCTGCTCTCCAGCGTTGCCGGCGAGAAGATCAACGAGGTGTTCATCGGTTCGTGCATGACCAACATCGGTCACTTCCGCGCCGCCGGCAAGCTGCTGGATCAGGTCAAGGGCCAGCTGCCGACCCGTCTGTGGCTGTCGCCGCCGACCAAGATGGACGCTCACCAACTGACCGAAGAAGGCTACTACGGCATCTACGGCAAGGCCGGCGCCCGCATGGAAATGCCAGGCTGCTCGCTGTGCATGGGTAACCAGGCACGCGTTGAGCCGAACAGCACCGTGGTGTCGACGTCGACCCGTAACTTCCCGAACCGTCTGGGCGACGGCGCGAACGTCTACCTGGCTTCGGCTGAGCTGGCGTCCGTGGCTTCGATCCTGGGTCGCCTGCCGACCGTCGAGGAGTACATGGAATACGCCGGCAAGATCGACAGCATGGCGGCCGACGTTTACCGCTACCTGTCCTTCGACCAGATCGCCGAGTTCCGTGAGGCTGCTGCGAACGCCAAAATTCCGGTCGTTCAAGCCTAACGCTGCAAGGCAATGAAGAACGCCGCCCGTCGCGAGACGGGCGGCGTTTTTTTATGCCTTCAATCCCCCGTACAGGAGCCAGCCTGCTGACGATGCACCGGCACAGCCGACATCGCCAGCGCCTGACCCATCGCCATCGCCGGCAAGCCGGCTCCCACAGGTTGCTCCGTGAGCGCCAAAGAAACTGTGGGAGCCAGCCTGCTGGCGATGGGGCCGGCACATCCAGCATCCTCTCAGCCAGACACACCGCCATCGCGAGCAGGCTCGCTCCCACAGGATCGAAGGCGTTCGCCGATTCCGTGTACGCCAGAGCAAACTGTGGGAGCCGGCTTGCCGGCGATGGCGTCGGCATATCCAGCATCTCTCAGGCAGGCACCCCGTCATCGCGAGCAGGCTCGCCCCCACAGGGAATCATCGCTCAGGGCGCCAGATCGCGCGCCTTCTGCACCGCGCCGTCCACGCTCAACCCGCTCAGGATCACGCCATTGGCCTGGGTCTGCGGCAACGCATCCAGCGCTGCCAGCGCCTCGTGCTTGAGCCGGGCCAGAATCAGCCGCTTGCCCGCCTGATGCACCCGCACGAAGAACTCCTGCATCGCCTCAAGGCTGGTGCCGTCCAGGTCAGGAGACTCCTCAAGGCTGAGGATCACCGTGTGCACCGGCACCTGCGAGTGGCGGACCAGCCGCAACGCACCGCCCAGGATCCGTTCGACATTGGCGAAGAACAGCGCCTCGCCAGGCCGCACGATCAGCACGCCCGGCTCGGTGGCCGCCGTCGGATGGCGCTGAAGGTCGACAAAGTCATGGCCGCCGTCGATCCGCCCGAGCACCTGGATGTCCGCCGCCGACAGCTGCTTGAGCATCAGCAGCACACTGATGGCCACCGACACCAGCAAGCCGTCCAGCACCCCCAGCACCAGCACGGACGTCACCGCGCAGACCACCAGCACCCGGTCGCGCCGCCAGATGAAATAGCGCCCCAGCGGCTGCAGGCTCAAGCCCCTGCCCAGCGCGTGCATGACGATGGCCGCCAGCACCGGCTCCGGCGTCAGCGCAATCCACGGCAGCACGGTCAGCACGATGATCAGCACCGTCAGCGCCGCGATGCCGCCTGCCCAGCGTGACGTGGCGCCGGCGGCTTCGTTGGCCGAGGTCGCCGAATAGCCGGCCCCCACCGGCATGCCATGGAACAGGCCGGACAGCAGGTTGCCGGCGCCCAAGGCCAGCAAGTCGCGGTTGGAGGTCACGCGGTCGCCGTGCTTGAGCGCATACGCACTGATCGAACCGTAGGATTCGGCGTACAGGATCATCACCATGGCGAACGCCACCTCCCCCAGGCGCAGCCAGTCGGCGAACGGCAGCGCCGGCAGGTTGGGCACCTCCAGGCCCAGATCGATGGCGCCGATCAGCTTCACGCCGTGATCCGACAGGTTCAGCCATTGCCCGGCCGCAATGCCGATCACCACCACCAGCAGACCGCCGGGCACCCGGGGATGGCGCGAAAGCACCCCGAGCAGCACCAGCGCCGCGGCGCCGACAGCGGCGGACGGCCAGTTCCATTGCGGCAACTGCTCCAGCAACTGCGGGGCGAAACGCACCAGGTTGGCGTCCGTCAGGTGCACGCCGACCACGCTCGCCACTTGCTTGAGAATGATGGTCAGCGCCAGTCCGAAGGCAAACCCGCGCAGCACCGGCTTGGCGATGAAGGACGTGACGCTGCCGAAACGGAACGCCCCGGCCAGCAGAAACAGCGCGCCGGTGACCAGCACCAGCCCCACCGCCAGGGTCGAACGCAATTGCGGGTCGCCGTTGGCCAGGGTCGCCGTGGCCGCCGCCAGCACCGCCGCCGACGACGAGGTCGCCGAGACGATGGCGAAACGGCTGGAGCCCAGCAGTCCGTAGCACAGCAGGCCGGCGAACAGCGCGATCACCCCAGCCTGGGGCGCCAACGCGGCGATGGTCGAATAGGCCACGGCTTCGGGCAGCAGCAGGCCGGCGATCGATAGCCCGGCCAACAGGTCTTGCCAGCGGTTGGCAGGTGCGACGGAAGGGGGAACGCTCGACAATCCTCTGTCTCCAGGCGAAAAAAAGCCGCTGCGCACATCGTGCGCAGCGGCCACTGTAGCTGTGTATCTGCCGGGGCGCGAGGCCCTGCGCGGTTATGCCGCCAGCGAATAGATCAACGCGGAAATCGCCACCAGGCCGACGGCCGTGACGAACACGTTGGACGCCTGACCGCGGTAGCGGGCCATCGCCGGCACCTTGCGGATGGCGTACATCGGCATCAGGAACAGGATCGCTGCGATCACCGGGCCGCCGATGGTTTCGATCATGCCCAGGATGCTCGGGTTGAGCGTGGCCACGATCCAGCACACCACCAGCATGAACGCCGCGACGATGCGGTCCAGGGCCTTGGCGCCCGGACGCTTGCCGCTCTTGACGATCAGGCCCTTGAGGCCTTCGCTGGCGCCGATGTAGTGGCCCAGGAACGACTTGGAGATGGCCACGAACGCGATCAGCGGCGCCGCGAACGCGATGGTCGGGTTGCTGAAGTGGTTGGCCAAGTACGACAGGATCGACAGGTTCTGCGCCTTGGCCTCGGCCAGTTGCTCCGGCGACAGGGTCAGCACGCAGCTGAACACGAAGAACAGCACCATCAGCACCATCAGGGCGTGGGCGCGGGACAGGATCTGCGAGCTGCGCTCATCGGCGTGGACGCCATAACGGCGCTTCTGGTCCACCGCGAACGCCGAAATGATCGGCGAGTGGTTGAACGAGAACACCATCACCGGAATCGCCAGCCACAGCGTGTGCAGGAACGCCGAAGGCGCCGGCACGTGCGAGGCGGTGGTGAGGATGCCGCCGGTCCAGTGCGGGATCAGGTACACCGCCAGGAACGCCAGGGCGACGATGAACGGGTACACCATCAGGCTCATGGCCTTGACGATCACCTGCTCGCCGCAGCGCACCACCGCCAGCAGGCCGAGGATCAGCGCGAACGACAGCACCGCGCGCGGCGGCGGCGTGATGTGCAATTGGTGCTCAAGGAAACTGGCGACCGTGTTGGTCAGGCCGACGCTGTAGATCAGCAGGATCGGGAAGATGGCGAAGAAGTACAGCAAGGTGATCAAGGCGCCGGCCTTGATGCCGAAGTGCTGCTCGACCACCTCGGTGATGTCGGCGCCTTCGCGGCCGGACAGCACGAAGCGAGTCAGGCCCCGGTGTGCGTAGAACGTCATCGGGAACGCCAGCAGCGCCAGGATCAGCAGCGGCCAGAAGCCGCCCAGCCCCGCGTTGATCGGCAGGAACAGGGTGCCGGCGCCGATGGCCGTCCCGAACAGTCCCAGCATCCAGGTGGTGTCTTGACGGTTCCAGCTCGACAGTTCAGCTGGTGCCGCCGATTCAAAGCGCTCGTTGACGCTATTGGCCTGATCATTCATCCGGTCGGATCTCCGCATTCCGGTCACTTGCCACTCGGTCAAAACGCGCCGGGAAAAACCGACAGAAACGTCGCAACCGAAACAGGGTCGCGATTCTCCGGGATAAATGAGCAGAAGCAAAGACTTAGCTGAGGAATGGTTGTACGGATCAGATTCCAGGTATGTCGTTTTCGGCAAAATAGCTGTCGCTTACAGACACCAAAAATGTCGTTTTCCGACAAGCCCAAGCGCTGCAAGCCTGGCGGAAGTGGCGCTCAGGGCAGCTCACCGACCGGTGTTTATCGGCTATACCCAATGGCGAGATTCCGACCGTGTTCCCCAGCCTTCCGCCCTTGGAGCCGCCCCATGCCCCTCGTCCGCGTCGACATCAGGAAAAACCCCGACCCCACCTTCGCCAAACGCATCGGCGAGGTCATCTACGCCGCCCTGCGCAGCACGTTCAACGTGCCGGAGCACGACAATTTCCAGATCCTGGCCGAACACGACGGGCCGCATTTCATCTATGACCCGCAGTACCTGGGCATTCCGCGCAGCGACGGCATGGTGTTCATCCAGCTGACGGTCAGCGAAGGCCGCAGCGTCGAGCAGAAGCAGCAGCTGTACCAGACGATCGCCCATCACCTGCACAACCAGTTGGCGGTGCGCCAGGAAGACGTGTTCATCAACCTGGTGGAGGTGAAAAAGGAGAACTGGTCGTTCGGCCACGGCATCGCCCAGTACGTGAGCTGAAACCGTGCCCGCCCACGGCGGCGCGACCGCCTGACCAAGCGCCCTCCGGGCCCCCGCACCAGCTCCTACACTGGCTGGTGCGAGCCCAGGGTCTGCGGTTGCCAAACCGCTGCGCGATCCGCACTCTGGCACGACTTTCGCGACCGACACGACGACGATCACAGGAGCCGAGCAATGCCCGCCACCGTTCTGGTACTGGTTGAAACCATCAATGACTACCTGCCGATCCTCGAACGACAGGGCTTTCACCTGATCCTCGCCCCCACCCCCGCCGAACGCGCCCAGGCCATCGCCACCCACGGCCCGCGGATCGATGCCGTGCTGACCCGCGGCCCGCTGGGCCTCTTCGCCGACGAGATCGCCGCGTTGCCGGCGCTGAAGATCATCTGCGTGATCGGCGCCGGCTACGAAAAGGTGGACCTGCAGGCCGCCAGCGACCGGGGCCTCACCGTGACCAACGGCGCCGGAGTCAACGCCTCCTCGGTGGCCGACCACGCGATGGCCATGCTGCTGGCGCTGGTGCGTGACATTCCGCGCTGCGACGCCGCCGTGCGCCGGGGCGAATGGCCCAAGATCATGCGCCCGTCCCTGTCCGGCAAACGGCTGGGCATCCTCGGCCTGGGCGCAGTGGGCATGGCCATCGCCAAACGCGCCGGCAGCGGCTTCGACATGGAGATCAGCTACCACAGCCGCCAGGTGCGCAACGACGTGCCCTACACCTTCTGCTCGACCCCGACGGAGCTGGCCCGGGCCTCGGACTTCCTGGTGGTCGCCACCCCCGGCGGCATCGGCACCCAGCACCTGGTGACCCGCCCGGTGCTCGACGCCCTGGGGCCCAAGGGTTTCATCGTCAACATCGCCCGCGCCAGCGTGATCGCCACCGCCGATCTGATCGCCGCGCTGGAGCAGCGGCGGATCGCCGGGGCCGCGCTGGATGTGTTCGACCACGAACCGCAAGTGCCGGATGCCCTGAAAGGCCTGAGCAACGTGATCCTGACCCCGCACGTCGCCGGGCTGTCACCGGAGGCCACCCAAGGCACCGTAGAGCTGGTGGGGAAAAACCTGGTGGCGTTCTTCTCCGGGCAACCGGTGCTGACGCCCCTCGACCTGCCCCCTCGCCTCAACGACCAGCGCGTGCACTAAAGCACGCCGAGCAACGTCCACATCCGCCGCGCCTCGGCGTCGGCGGAAATCAGTTCGCCCAACAGCTCGCTCAACGGCTTGTTGCCCCACTCCACCGCGCGCCGGATCAGGTACGGCACCGGGCTGTGGGGTTCGGTGCGGGCCAGGTATTCGGCGATCAGCAGCAGTTGCCGGTAGGCTTCCTCGCGGCTGGCCGGCTCGCGGGCCGCCTGGATCGACGGCGCGTCGTTCACCGCATCGGCAGCCGCCTCATCGGCGGACGGGATCTCGGCGGCCGGTTCCTGAACCGGTGGCGGCGCGGGTTGTTGCGGGTGCATGGCGATGAACTCCTTGACCAGCGTCAGCAGCGCTTGGAGGGTCTCCTGCAAGGGCTTGAGCCCCGGCCCCTGATCCCCCAGATAGGTGTCGCTCCAGGCGTCGAGCCTTTGCAGGTGCTGCAACCCCAGCAGCAGGTTGCCCTGCTGGCGCAGCCAGAACGCCATGGGCGTGGCGCGCACCTGATCGCTGAGGGTCTTCTGTTCGCTGCGGGCGGTTTCCGCCAGGGCCTTGGCGTTCTTGCTGTCGTTGACCTGCACCTGCTGCACCTGCAGACGGCGCCAGGCACTCAGGCTGTAGCCCTCGAAATCACGGTTGTGGGCGCCGAACAGCGGCACCCGGGTCAGCAGGATTTCGCTGTAGCGGCGCACCAGCCATTCCAGCGGCGTCACCCGCCAGGACTGGTCGCCGTCTTCGGCCTGTGGGTGCACCTGATCGGAATAGCGCTCGCACAGCCCCGCGACCAGCGCCAGGCTCCCGGGCAGACCGTCCAGCCCCTGCAAATGGAGCCACGCTTCGCCGAGCCAGGCGCTGAGCATCAAGTCCTTGCTGCGTTCCAGCAGCAGGTGGGTGGTGATCGCTTCCACCTTCGGCCAGTCCGCCCGCTTGAGCGTCGATTCCCATACACCGGTCGGCAGGCTGGCGTCGTCTTCGCGGCGCAGGTCGCGCAGTTGGTCGAACTCGCGTTCGTAGCGCAGGTCCACGCCGCACGGCGCGTCTTCGCTGATCGGCGCCAGCAGCTGTTCAATGAGGTCAGGCAACGCGGCGGATGGCAGGCTCACAGCCCCTCCTTCTGGGTGTCGATGGCGGCGGTGGTGCCGGTCATCTGAAACGGCGAACGCGGCGCCCGGGTCGGCGGCGGCGTGATGGACATCGGCAGTTTCGAGCCCTGGCTCATCAGCGACAGGCGCACGAACATCCGAGTGAAGCCGGTGGTGACGCTGTCGTTCTGCGCCGTGACCGGCAGGCGCAGGCTCAGCGGAAAGTCGGTGTAGTCCATGCTCGGCTGGCGCTGCACGGAGAAATGCGCGCGCATCAGGCGCAGCAGCGACCACGGCCCGCCGTACTCCCAGCCCGCCTCAAGGTCGCGCACCACCAGGTTGGGCTGCAGCGGATCGTTGACCGGCCGTTCGTTGCCGTTGCGCGCCCAGCGCAAGGTCAGGCGCACCGGCTGGCCCACCATCCAGCGCAGGTTCGGCTGCTCGGCGCCGGGGTAATTGATCTGTTGGCTGCCGGCCAGCAGGCCCCAGGCGATCACCTGATCGGCGCCCCTCTCTTCCTCGCGGTCGGTGCGCCAGCGCACATCCAGCTCCAGGCCGAGGATGCCGCTCTTGTCCCGCACGAACAGCGGCGTCAGCCAGGTGCCGGCCTGCTTCAGGCGGTTGAGGAAATCCTCTGCCGCCAAGCGCTCCGGCGCCTGGCTCGTGGCCAGGCCCGCCAGCGCCACCGGCAGGCGCTTGTCGATCAGCTCCAGCAGGTGCTGCACCCGGGCCGGGTCGGCATCCTGCGCCTGCACGCCGTTGGCGAACGGGAAGCGGTCGGCCAGGTATTGATTGAAGTAGTTGGCCAGTTCGTTCCACGCGGCGGCAGCCTGTTGCTGTTGCAGGAACTGGCAACGCTGCATGGCCGACTGCTGCAGCTCCATGGCCCGCATCGCCAGGGTGCCGCGCCCGCCGGCGACGTTGGCGGTCTGCAGCACCTGCACGCAAGAGCCGGTGTCCATCTCGATGAAGTCACGGCTGACCAGCTGTTCGATCTGCGCGGGCGAGCTGGCGGGGTTGGCGTCCTTGTACTTGAGCAGCTCGTCGTTGAGCGCGCTGAACTGGGTCACCCGCTCGTAGTCCAGCGCCGACAGGTTGGCCTGCTGGGTCTTGAGCCACTGCAACGCCGAGGTGCGCCGCTCGGTGATGCCGAGCATGGTATTGAACTGCTGCTTGAGGCTGAGCTTCAGGTCCTGCACGTCGCTGGCGCCGTAGAGTTGCAGGCCGAGGTTCTTCGAGCCGTCCCACTGGCTGATTTCTGCCCGTCCGCCGAACAGCGGCTGGGCGACGATCTCGTCCAGGCCGCTGACGATCTGCGCCATCGCCCGGCGGTTCAACGCGCTTTGCAGGCGCGCCGCCAGGTCCGTGCGGTGCACCTCGACGAACGCCTTCTGCAGTTCCATCGCCTGCTCCGCCCGCACGTTGAACACCGCGTAGGGTTGGGTCTGGTCATTGTGGTCTTTGAGGCTCAGCCACATCGCTTGGGCCGCTGCGCTTTCGGCTGCCTGCAGCAGTGCGCCACGGTAGGCCGACGGGATCCTGGGCAATTCTTCGGCGATGTAACTCTTGTAGCTGGCGAAATAGCTCAACGAAGTGTCGAGGTCGTCGCCGTCCACGGTCTGGCCGCGCAGGTCGATGTTGTCCTGGCTGGCGCGCAGGGCGACCGACACGAAGTCGCGCTTGAACAGCGACTGCACGGCATTGTCCAGCTTGACCACATGCTCTTGCAGCGTCAGTTGCCCGCTGCCCTGCTGTACCAGCAGATTGCCCCGGGAGCCGACCTGGGCGATCCACTGGTCGCGAAAGCTCTGCTGCAGCTTGGCCGCCTGGGCCTCCAGTTGCTGCTCCACCGCCGGCCCCAGCAACGCGCTCTTGTGCACCTTGTCGAGCATTTCGCGGTAGCCCGGCACCAGGTCCTGGCCCTTGCCGCGCCCCCAGGTCGAGTTGGTCAGGGCGATCGCCACCTGCAAGTCGTCGACCAGCGCGCGCAGATCCTCCAGCTCGCCGAGGCTGTTGCCGCTGCCGACCTCCAGTTGTTCCAGGTGCAGCTTGAGGTAGCCGGCCTTGCTGACGAAATTGTCGGCCAGGAAATACTGATCCAGCCAACGTTCCATCAGCCCGGTGAAATTGCCCACGATCAGCGGCCGGTCGACGCTCAGGTCCAGCGCCTGCAGATTGCCGTCCTCGTCGGCCAGCAGCACCCGGTTGAAGAACGCGGCGTGGGGCAGCGTGCCGGCGTTGAGGTTCAGCGACAGGGCGTTGTTGCTCAACTGCACCAGATCCTCCAGCGGCGCCCGGGGATTGTTCAGGGCCTGGCCGAACCACTGGTTCTGCTGCTCCAGGCGCACGGCGCGGTCCACCAGGTCGGTGGCCTTCTGGTAGTTCTGCCACTGCGCAGGATCCTCGCTTTCGACACTGGCCCGCCGGTCGGTGCTGCGGATGCCCTTGAGCTTGGTCAGCTCGGCGTTCAGCAGATCATGCAGCGGTTCGAGCAGGTGCCGCCGGGCCGACAGGCGCAGTTGCTGTTCAAGCGTGGCGTCGAGCGACGAGAACCACGACGTCGGGAACACCAGCGACGCGAAATCCCAGCGCGGCGAGCGCTCCATCACCCGCCACAGGCTCTGCACGTTGCGCCGGGTCGGCTCGACCCGGTGCGCATCGTCGGTGACCGCCACATAGCCTTTCTGGGCGACTTGCAGCAGCCGCGCCAGCTCATGGGCGTCCTTGACCGAGGCATGCCAGACCAGCAGCATCGCCACCGCCCAGCCCCCCGCGACCACCACCGCCACCCCGGCCGTCAGCCGTTGCCAGCGCTGGCGCAGGCGCAACAGGCGCGGCACGCCTTGGGCCACGCCACGCTCGCCGACGATGCGCTGGCGCCACAACTGGCGCACGAAGGCGCTTTGCTGCAAGCCGCTGTCATCGGCCGAGAACCCGTCCTGCGCATCCTCCGCCGGTTGGTTGGCGCTCAGGTAAAGCCCGCGAAAGCACGGTGCTTCACCCTGGGCGTTGCCCTGGAACACCGGCTCCAGCACGTTCTGCAAGCCGCGGCGCAGGCTTTCCAGACGCTCCGGCAAGGCGTACAGGTCGGCGCTCAGATGCCCGGACAACGTGCCGATCTCGATCACCGCTTCGGCCACCGCCCGGTGCAGGCGGTCCAGCGCCTGGTCGCTCCATTGCCCCTGCCAGCCCGCGTCCCTGGCATAGGGCGACGACCAGCCCAAGGTGCGTTCGCGGGCCTCGTCCGGCAACGCGCTGATCAGCTCCTGGAACCCCGGCAATTCCTCCAGCCCAGTGACCACCACGTACACCGGCAAGCTCAGGCCGAAGCGCTGCAGCAGGTCGATGAAGCGTCGCCGGGCCGCCAGGCCGAGGCCGGTCGCCTGCTCCAGGTTGCCCAGGCGCGCGGTGGGCACGGTCCAGATCACGCCGTCCAGCGGACGTTTGCTGCGCAGGCGCAGGATCAGCCCCAGCAGCCGCCACCAGCCGCCGCGTTGCAGGTGCATGCCGTCTTCGGGCAAGAACAGCGCCTGGGGCACCACCAGCACCGCGCCTTCAGGGTCGGACCACCAGCGGCCGAACCAGGCCGGTTTGTCGGTGGGTTGCAGGCGCCACTCGGTCACCAGTTGCGTGCCTTGGACTTCGTCGCCGAGCATCAGCAGCCACGGCAACTGATAGCGGTCGCGGCTGCCCTGCTCCTGCTCCATGTGCCGCACCGCACCGTAGAAGCTGCGGATCGCCGCGCCGCTCTGGGTGCGCAGCCACCACACCGCGACGGCCAGCAGCACCAGCAGCAGGACGATGCCGACCACCCACGCCACGATCGCCAGCGTGCTCATGAGCCTTGCTCCGGCGCGGGCGCAAGTTCTGTCATCTGCAGCACCGGTTCCAGTTCTTGGCCGATGTCGCGCCACAGCATGTGCCCCAGACCGGCGAGCAGCAGCACCATCGCCGCAATGCCCAAGGCCAGCCGGAAGCCGTCCGGCAGCGCAGTGCGCACCGGCAGGTTCAGCGGCGCCGCCTGCGAGGGCTGCACCAGCCGTTGGCTGACGTCGGCCCAGTCCGCGTCGTCCTGCCAGGCGAAGGTGAACAGCGCCAGGCGCCACTTCTCCCGTTGCGCCTGGCTCTGCTCGCCGCGCAGGCGACCATGGAAGCCGAGGATCAGGCATTGCAGGTAGACGTTGGCCAGGTCGCGGGCGGTGGGTTGCTGTTCTTCAAGCAGTGTCGCGATGGCCGCCGGCACCTGCTCGCCGGCCTGGCGGCTGGCGTACAGGCGCGACTCCAGGGGCTTGTCCTGCCAGGCGGCCTGCCCCGGCCAGGGCGTGAACAACAGGGTTTCGTCCACCAGCGCGACGAACGCGTACACCAGCGCCCGCACCTGCTCGGTGGCCGCGTCGCCGACCCGGGCAAACGCGGTGCGCCACAGGCGCTGCGAGGCCTGGGTCGAGAGCTCGACCACGGTGTCGACCAACGCCTGTTCGTCCTCGCCGTCCTTGGGCAACTGGCTCCAGTCCTGCGACCACTGCTGCCAGGCCTGGCGGAACGCGCTGCTCAGCGGCGCGTCTTGCAACCCCAGGCTTGCGGCATTCCCCTGCGACATGAGCGGCTCCTTGTGTGATCAGGCACTTTCACCGGTCTGCGGGACAAACAGCACCACCTGCCAGGGGCTGCTGGTCAGCTTGGCCGCCGGGGCGGCGATCATCAGCGGCAGTTGGGCGTCGAACCAGGTGCCTTCGGCGTTCACCACAAACAGGCGGGTGTCGTCGCCGACGCTGTAGGCCACCTGCTCGCTGCGGCTCATGGCCTGGTGCGTCAGGCCGCTCATGCGCTGGCGGCTGAGCAGCGCGATGTGCGGCGCCGACGCGATGATCGCGCCCCGCAGCCAGTCGCCGGCGGCCTGTTCGCTGGCGCCGTTGGGCATGCGCAGGCCGATGACCAGGCGCTGACTGGGCCGGTCCTCAGGCAACTGGATGGAAAAGCTGTGCTCGCCCCGTTCGAAGGCGATGCTGCGGTAACCGGCGCGGATCAGTTCGAGGGTGGTCTCCAGCCAGTCGAGCACCTGCCCGTAACCGCGCTGCAGCTCAAGGAAGTCCAAGGGTGCGAACGCCGGCACGCCGGCCAGCGGATCCAGCGCCGCCCATGCGCCGGCCAGGCCCAGCAACTGCACATACAGCGCCTGCGGATGGGCGATGCGCGTGTTGAGCAGGCCTTCGACTTCCGGCAGGCGCGCCCACAAGGCCGTCAACTGGCGGCGGATCTCCAGCGCATCGTCCTGGTTGCCGGCCTGCTGCGCCTGGCGCAGGCGACCGCCGAGGAACAGGCACTTCTCCCGCGCCCGCGCGCACAGCCCGGCCACCCGGCGGCCCAGCGGCGAGTCCGGCAGCAGCACAGGCGTCGGCGGCGTGTACGGCAACGGCAGGAAGCCACCGCCCTCCTTGCGGATCTTCAGCAGCGGCAGGCAGATCGAATCGGCCTTGTTCAGTTGCGTGCACAGGCGCGGATTGGGTCGCCACACGGTGATCGATTCGGGGAACTCGCCGCTGGTGAGGTCCGGCAGCGCCTCGCCCACCACCGATTGCAGACGCCCCTTGAGCGGCAACAGCTGACCGGCGCGCCACAACGGGCTGACGGCCAGGTACACGGTGACGGTGGCGTCGTCGGTCTCGTCCACCGCCGCGCTCACGTCCAGCTCCAGCGCCGGGCCGACGCCGGCCTGCACATCCACCGGCAGGCCGTCGGGCATCGTCCCTTGCAGCGCCAGGATGCGCACCACCCCGGCGCTCATCGCCGAGGGGTCGAACTCCAGGCGCGCCACGCCCCAGAACCACGGGTTGCAGGCCTGGGCCAAATGCGCGCCGAGCGCCTCGGCCCGCAACCCCTGCAACTGAAAATGCTGCGGCAGCAACTGCATGCCTTCATGCCAGCAAACCGCGTCAGGTAGCAGACTCATGTGATTCCCTTCGACTGCGCCGCAGGCCGGCGGCGGACGGTGCGCTTTCAGTTTTCCCTGCTGACCAGGCTCATCTCGCGGCTGTCGAACTTGAGCCAGGCGTCACTCCGGTCGTCCAGCCGCAAGCGGTGCGCTCCGGGTGTGTTATAGCTGGCGAAGACCAAAAGTCCAGCCGCCCGCTTGCCCCCCAACGGGAAGGGTTGGCGGTCGATGAATTGCCCCGGCACCAGCTCCAGTCCCCACACGCTCATCAACTGACGGTAGTCGCGCTGGTACTGCTCGCGCTCGGCGAACCACTGGCTGGCGCTGATGCCCGACAGTTGCTTGAGCAGATCCGGATCGTTGACCGCGATGAAATCCACGGCGATGGGGGTGTCGTCGTTGGCCTTGGGCGCGACGTCGAGGGTCAGGCTGTCGAGATCCACTTTCGGCCCGAAGAACGAACAACCGGCGAGCAGCGCAAAACCGAACGTTAGAAAAAGTCGTGCACGCAAAATGAATTTTCCTTTTCGCAGAACAGTCCAAAAAAGTTTTTCGCTTGCATTTTTATAGTCCTGTTCTAGCGTCTTGGGTAGTTCGGTTCCTACGGCCGAATGTGGAAGGTTTGTCAAAGGAACGACAGGTCATCTGCCTCCCTTTCTAACCTGTGGTCCAGCAAGGGAAAGCGATGAACGGGCCTCCCCGATGCATTGCGCCCGCCCATCGCATCGGAGTCCGCCGACATGGCAGAAAGCACCCAGCACAAGCTCGACCGGGTTCGCCCGCCCCGAGTGCAAATCACCTACGACGTCGAAATCGGCAACGCCATCGAGAAAAAGGAATTGCCGCTGGTGGTCGGGATCCTCGCCGACTTGTCCGGCAAGCCCCTGGAGCCGTTGCCGAAACTGACCGAACGGCGCTTCACCGAAATCGACCGCGACAACTTCAACGAAGTGCTCGCCTCCATCGCTCCCCGCGCCACGATCCAGGTCAACAACACGCTGACCGGCGACGAGAGCAAGCTCAACATCGAACTGAACTTCAAGCACATCGACGATTTCGACCCGGTCAAGGTGGTGGAGCAAGTCACCCCGCTGCGCCGCCTGTTCGAAGCCCGTCAGCGCCTGCGCGACCTGTTGACCAAGCTCGACGGCAACGACGACCTGGACAAGCTGCTGCGCGATGTCATCGCCAACACCGAAGGCTTGCAGGAGATCAAGTCGGCTCGCCCGGACACCGCTGTCCCGGCCGCTGACGCCGAAGCGCCGGCCGAACCGCAAGCCTGACCGTCCACTTGAATCCAGGGAGAATCCACCATGCCCGCCGCCGCCCAGAACGAAGCCAGTGAAGGCACGACCCAGACCTTGTCCCTGCTGGACAAGATCATCGCCGAGGGCCGCATGGCCCACGACGACAGCCAGCAGGACTACGCCCGCGACATGCTCGCGGAGTTCGCCACCCAGGTGCTTGACGAAGGCATGGCCATCGACAAGGACACCGTGGCCATGATCAACGACCGCATCAGCCAGATCGACGAGCTGATCAGCGCCCAGCTCAACGAAGTGCTGCACCACCCGGACCTGCAGAAGCTCGAAGCGTCCTGGCGCGGCCTGCACATGCTGGTGCAGAACACCGAGACCAGCACCCGGCTGAAGCTGCGCCTGCTCAACGTCACCCAGAAAGAGCTGCAGAACGATCTGGAGAAAGCCGTCGAGTTCGACCAGAGCGCCCTGTTCAAGAAAATCTACGAAGAGGAATACGGCACCTTCGGCGGCCACCCCTTCAGCCTGCTGGTGGGCGACTACACCTTCGGCCGGCATCCGCAGGACATCGGCCTGCTGGAGAAACTCTCCAACGTCGCCGCCGCTGCCCACGCCCCGTTCATCGCCGCCGCCAGCCCACGGCTGTTCGACATGAACAGCTTCACCGAACTGGCGGTGCCGCGTGACCTGTCGAAAGTCTTCGAGAGCCAGGAACTGATCAAGTGGCGCTCGTTCCGCGAAAGCGAAGACTCACGCTACGTGTCGCTGGTGCTGCCGCACTTCCTGCTGCGTCTGCCCTACGGGCCGGACACCTCGCCGGTGGAAGGCATCAACTACGTCGAGGACGTCAACGGCACCGACCACAGCAAGTACCTTTGGGGCAACGCCGCCTGGGCGCTGTCGCAGCGCATCACCGAAGCCTTCGCCAAGTACGGCTGGTGCGCGGCGATCCGCGGGGCCGAGGGCGGCGGCGCGGTCGAAGGCCTGCCGGCGCACACCTTCCGCACCAGCTCCGGCGACCTGTCGCTCAAGTGCCCGACCGAGGTGGCCATCACCGACCGCCGCGAAAAAGAGCTGAACGACCTCGGCTTCATCGCCCTGTGCCACAAGAAGAACAGCGACATCGCGGTGTTCTTCGGCGGCCAGACCACCAACAAGTCCAAGGTCTACAACACCAACGAGGCCAACGCCAACGCGCGGATCTCGGCGATGCTGCCGTACGTGCTCGCCGCGTCGCGGTTCGCCCATTACCTGAAGGTGATCATGCGCGACAAGGTCGGCAGCTTCATGACCCGCGACAACGTGCAGAGCTACCTCAACAACTGGATCGCCGACTACGTGCTGATCAACGACAACGCGCCCCAGGAGATCAAGGCGCAGTACCCGTTGCGCGAAGCGCGGGTGGACGTCACCGAAGTCGCCGGCAAGCCCGGCGCCTATCGGGCCACGGTGTTCCTGCGGCCGCACTTCCAGCTTGAGGAACTGACCGCGTCGATCCGCCTGGTCGCGACCTTGCCGCCGCCGGTGGCGGCCTGACCGGCCCTCGCCCGCCGGCACCGCCGGCGGGCCTCTCCCGTTTGCCTAGCGCGACAACCTTCAGGAGTTCCAAGCGATGGATGCAATCATTCTCGACCTCGGCGGCGACATCAAAGGCGACAGCCTGCTCGAGGGCTACGCGGACAAGATCGAAGTCATGTCCTACAGCCACAACGTGGCCATGCAAGTGACCAACGACGTCAGCAACTCGGAACGCACCAGCGGCAAGCCCCACGTCGGCGAGTTCACCCTGACCAAGTTCGTCGACACCTCCACCCCGTCCCTCAACGAATACTGCTGCGCCGGCAAGCCGATCCCGGAAGCCAAGATCACCATCGGCCGCAACGCCGCCGAAGGCAGCGGCCAGTTGCTGCCCTTCATCATCTACACCCTGACCAACGTGGTGATCTCCAACGTCAGCGTCAGCGGCGGCACGGGCGGCAAGCCGGTCGAGACCCTGTCCCTGAACTTCACCAAGATCAAGTGGGAGCTCACAGCGCAGAAGGACGACGGCACCAAGGAAGGCACCGCCGCTTCGACCTGGGACATGGCCGCGAACAAGCTGGTCAGTTAAGCGGACGCCCCGGCCATGGCAGACACCGGCATCCTGGCGCCGCTGTTCGAACGGCTCGCCTCCGGCGAGCACGACGGCGCGCCGGTGTTCGACCGCCAAGCGCTGCTCGACTCGGTGCACACCGAGCTGTCGCGCCTGTTCAACACCCGCCGGGGCCCCAAGACCCTGACCCGCCCGCCCAGCGTCATCGACTACGGCATCGCCGACTGGAGCGCCCTGCAACAGCAGCGCAGCGATGACCGCCGGCGCCTTTCGCGGGACATCCGCGAAGCCATCGACCGGTTCGAACCGCGCCTGCGCCTGGGCGAGGTTCAGGTCAATCCGCTGCCCGAACATCCCCAGCGGCTGAGCATCCGCCTGCTCGGCGAACTGCGCAGCGGCCAGCGGCACTGGCCGGTGGCGTTCGTCATCGAGCCCGGCGACGAAGGGCTGGAGGTGCGCCATGAGCGACTCGATTGACCCGCAACTGCTCGACTACTACCAACGGGAACTGACCTGGCTGCGCCATGCCGGCAGTCAGTTCGCCGAGCGTTATCCCAAGGTCGCGCGGCGCCTCGAACTGTCGCCGGGCGAATGCCCCGACCCGCATGTGGAACGGCTGCTGGAAGGTTTCGCCCTGCTCGCCGCCCGCCTGCAACGGCGGCTGGACGACGACTACGCCGAGTTCAGCGATGCCCTGCTGGAGCAGCTGTACCCGCTGGCCATGCGGCCGATGCCGTCCTGCGCCATCGTGCAGTTCGAACCCGACCCGAGCAAAGGCAAGCTCGACGGCGGCTACCCGCTGCCCCGGGACACGCCGCTGTTCGTCACCACCGACAAGGGCGACAGCATCCACTTTCGCACCAGCGCGGCAGTGCGCCTATGGCCGCTGAAGGTCAGCGAAGCGTTGCTGCTGGGCAGCGACGAAGCGCAGGCCCTGACCGGCGTCGCCAGCGCCCGCTCTGCCCTGCGCCTGAGCCTGCAATGCCTTGGCGAAAGCCAGTGGCGCGAGCTGGGCATCGAGACGCTGCGCATTCACCTGACCGCCTCGCCGGTGATCAACGCCTGCCTGTGCGACCTGCTCGGCGCCCATGCCGTGCAGGTGCTGGCCGGCCCGCCGGGCAGCGTGCCCGAGGCGCTCAAGGGGTTGCCGCAGGTGGTCGGTTTCGCCGATGACGAGGCCCTGCTGCCGGACGAGGACGGCGTGCATCCGGGCATGCGCCTGCTCGCCGAATACTTCGCGTTCCCGGACAAATTCCACTTCTTCGACCTGCCGCTGGCCGGCGCCGCCAGCGACAGCCAGACCCTGTACCTGTACATCGTGTTCGACCGGGCCCCGGCCAGTCGTCTGTCGTTGCAGGCCAGCGACATCGCCCTGGGCTGCGCGCCGGTGATCAACCTGTTCCCGCGCACGTCCGAGCCGCTGCGCCCGGACGGCACCCGCAGCGAATACCGCCTGATCGCCGACAGCCACCGGGAAAACAGCGTGGAGATCCACAGCATCCGCGCCATGCGCGCCAGCTCCGCCGCCGGCGTGCAGCGGGTGCCGGCCTACTACGGCAGCCAGCACAGCGGCGGCGACCAGCAGCGTTACTGGCATGCGCGGCGGGTCAGCGGCATGACGCCCAACCGGCTCGGCAGCGACCTGCTGGTGAGCGTGGTCGACACCCGTTTCGAACCGTCGACCGACCTGCCCGACTACAGCCTCACGGCGGAGCTGCTGTGCACCAACCGTCACCTGGCCCAGAGCCTGCCGGCCGGCACGCCGCTGGGTTTCGAGCGGCCGGGGCCGGTGGCCTGGGCGCGCCTGCGCAACCCGCCGAGCCCGCAGAGCCTCCCACGCCTGGACGGCGCGTCGCGCTGGCGCCTGGTGTCGCAGCTGACCCTCAATCACCTGTCGCTGGTCGAAGGCCCGCAGGCGCTCGATGCGCTCAAGGAAATTCTCCATCTGCACAACCTGCGCGACGAGGCCAGCGCGCTGCGCCAGATCGAAGGCCTGGCGCACCTGGCCTGCGAGCGGGTGATCGGCCATGTCGGCGCCGATGCCTGGCGCGGCTGGCGCAATGGCCTTGAGGTGCAACTGCAGCTCGACCCGCACCATTTCGTCGGCAGCAGCGCCGTGCTGTTTTCCGCCGTGCTGGCGCAGTTCTTCTCGCTCTACGCGACCGCCAACCGTTTCGTGCGCACGGTGCTGATGCAGGCCGACAGGGAGGTCAAGGCATGGCAACCCCAAGCCGGCATGCCCCTGTCGCTCTGAGCCTGGGCCAGCGCCTGCGCCGCGATCCGCAGGCGTTCGAATGGCTGCAGGCGCTGTTGCTGCTGGAGCGTGAGCAGCCCCAGGCCGAGTCCCTGGGCAGCGGCACCGCGCCCCAGGCCGAAGCCGTGAAGCTGCGCGGGCCGCTGACCCCGATCTTCCCCACCAGCCAGATCGAGCGCCTGCGCGAAGAGCCGGGCCAGCCGCTGACGTTGGAGACGCCGGTGTTCGGCCTCGGCGGCCCCGACGGCCCCCTGCCCTATGCCTATCAGGAGTGGCTGCAGCAACGGGCCCGGGCCAAGGACCACGCGCCCGCCGAGTTCCTCGACCTGTTCCAGCACCGCTTGCTGAGCCTGCTGTACAAGGTGATGCGCAAACACCGGATCGCCCTCGGTTTCACCACGCCCGGTGCCTCGCCGGTGCAGGCGCAGTTGCGGGCGTTGACCGGGCTGCTGCCCAAGTCCTTGCAGGAGCGTCAGGCCGTACCCGACTGCGCGGTGCTGGCCTGCACGGCCCTGTACGCCGACGGCCGCCGCTCCCTGGCCGGGTTCGCCGCCATTGTGCGGGAGCAGTTCGAAGTGCCCGTGGAGCTCAACGCCTATGAAGGCGCCTGGCGCGAGATCCCGCCCGCCAGCCGCAGCGTCATGAAGGCCGGCGGACGCAACCTGCAGCTCGGCCGCAGCGCCGTGGCCGGCACCCGCGTGTGGGACGAGCACGCCGGCATCCGCCTGACCCTCGGCCCGTTGCCTCAGGCTGCGGCCGCGCGCTTCCTGCCGGACGGCGAAGCGCACCCGGCGCTGGCCAGCCTCGCGGCGCTGTACTTCGGCCCGGACCTGGACGTCACCCTGGTGCTGCTGATTCGCGGCGCCGGCCCGCTGAAGCTCGGGCGCCAGGCCCCAGCCCTGCTGAGCTGGAACGGCGGCCTGCAACGTCAGGCCAGCCTGGCGGTGCAGCGGATCGAAACCCGTCTTCGCCAGTTGGAGATCACCTGAGATGGAACTGGCCAGCCTGATCGGGCGCCTCAACCCCGACAACCGCCGCGCCCTCGAACGGGCCGCCCAGCGCTGCCTGCAACGGGGCCACCACTTCGTCGAGATCGAACACCTGCTGCTGGAGCTGCTCGACATCGAGGGCGGCGACCTGGCGTTCCTGCTGCCGCGCTTCGGCCTGGAGCGCGATGCCCTGACGGCGGAAATCAACAAGGCGCTGGACCTGTTCAAGTCCGGCAGCACCCGCACGCCAGCCCTGTCGAACCACACCCTCGGCCTGCTGGAGGACGCCGTGGTGCAGGCCAGCGTGCTGGGGCTCGACAGCATCCGCTCAGGCCTCCTGCTGCTGGCGCTGATCGACCGCGACGAACGCCGCAGCCTGCTGCTCAACAGCGCCTCGTCCTTGCTGCGCATCCCCAAGGAAGCGCTGCGGGCGAACCTGCTGGAGTGGACAGAGAATTCCCGCGAGCACGTCGGCCCGCGCACCGTCCCGAACGCAGGCCCGGTTCCCCGGCAGGATTCGGTGCTGGACCTGTACACCCAGGACCTGACCGCCGACGCCCACGCCGGACGCATCGACCCGATCGTCGGCCGCGACGGCGAGATCCGCCAGTGCATCGACATCCTCCTGCGGCGCCGGCAGAACAACCCGATCCTGGTGGGCGCGCCGGGCGTGGGCAAGACCGCCGTGGTCGAAGGCCTGGCCCTGCGCATCGCCGCCGGCGATGTGCCGCCGTCCTTGCAGGAGGTCAGCCTGCGGGTGCTCGACCTCGGCCTGCTGCAGGCCGGGGCCGGGGTCAAGGGCGAGTTCGAACAACGGCTCAAAGGCGTGATCGACGCGGTGCGCAGCGCCGACAAGCCGATCATCCTGTTCATCGACGAAGCTCACACCCTGATCGGCGCCGGTGGCTCCGAAGGCGGCAGCGACGCCGCCAACCTGCTGAAGCCGGCGCTGGCCCGGGGCGAACTGCGCACCCTCGCCGCCACCACCTGGATGGAATACAAGAAATACTTCGAGAAGGATCCGGCCCTCGCCCGCCGCTTCCAATTGGTGCAAGTGGAGGAGCCGGACGAAACCACCGCCGTGGAGATGCTCCGGGGCGTGGCCGCCAAACTGGAGCAGCACCACGGCGTGCAGGTGCTCGACGCGGCGATCCATGAGGCGGTGAAACTGTCGCACCGCTACATTTCCGGCCGCCAGTTGCCCGACAAGGCCATCAGCGTGCTCGACACCGCGTGCGCCCGGGTCGCCCTCGGCCAGCACGACGTGCCGCCGCCGCTGGAAAGCCTGCGTCACCGTCAGCAAAGCCTCAAGGAAGAGCTCGAACGCCTGCGCCGCGAACAAGCCACGGGCCTGGACCACCGCGAACGCATCACCGGGCTTGAGAGCGAATCGACCGCCAACGTCCAGGCGATCCGCGAACTGGAGACCCGCTGGAGCGAAGAGCGCGTGGCCGTGCGCGAACTGCTCGACACCCGCCGCGAACTGCTCGACCTGAGCGAACGCGCCGACAGCGACAGGCCCGACGAAGCCACCGACAGCCGCATCGATCACCTGGCCGCCGAACTGCTGCGCCTGGAGGCCGGGCTCGACGCGATCCGCCAGGACGATCCGCTGGTGCCCGAACAGGTCGACGGCAAGACCGTCGCCGCCGTCATCGCCGGCTGGACCGGCATCCCCGTCGGCAAGATGCTCGCCGACGAGGCCCACGCCGTGCGCACCCTCGGCCAGCGCATGGGCCAGCGGGTGATGGGCCAGGGCACCGCGCTCGGCACCATCGCCCAGCGTCTGCAGGCCTACCGCGCCGGCCTGACCGATCCGCAGAAACCGGTGGGCGTGTTCCTGCTGGTGGGCCCCACCGGCGTCGGCAAGACCGAAACCGCCTACGCGCTGGCCGACGCCCTGTACGGCGGCGAGCGCAACCTGATCAGCATCAACCTCTCCGAATACCAGGAAGCCCACACCGTCAGCCAGCTCAAGGGCGCCCCGCCCGGCTACGTCGGCTACGGCAGCGGCGGCGTGCTCACCGAGGCCGTGCGGCGCAAGCCGTATTCGGTGGTGCTGCTGGATGAGATCGAGAAGGCCCATCCGGACGTGCTGGAGGCGTTCTACAACGTGTTCGACAAGGGCCTGATGGAAGACGGCACCGGGCTGGTGGTGGACTTCAAGAACACCGTGATGCTCGCCACCAGCAACGTCGGCGCAGAGCTGCTGCTCGACACGCCCGCCGCGCAGATCGGCTCCGAAGCCTTCAACGAAGCGCTGCACAAGGTGCTGCTGCAAGCCTTCCGCCCAGCGTTCCTGGCGCGCATGACGGTGGTCGCCTACCGGCCGCTGGACGAAGCGACGCTGGAAGGGATCGTGCTGGCCAAGCTTGAGAAACTGCGCGGACGCTACAAGGCCGCGACCGGCAAACCGTTCGAATTTGATGCCGGAATCGTCAAGGCGGTGCTCGCCAAATGCAGCGCGGCGGGTGCGCGGGATGTCGAGAATGTGTTGATGACGCAGGTGACGGGGAAGTTGGCGGAATGGGCGCTGGAATGAGCGCCGAATCACGTTTTGCAGTGGATCTGCTGACCAGGACAAGGAGAAAGCCGGATGCGTTACAAATGCGCAAGCTGTGAAACGGAGTTCAATCACCAGACGCTGACCTGCCCGGTTTGCCACTCCGACAGCATCTATCAAAGCCTGGTGGACCAGGACCCTGGCGATCTGAACAGCGTGGTGACCCGAGATGCGCACAAAGACTTTCACCGCCCCTCAACGAACCTGGGAAACTTTGATATTCACTACAGCGCGGCAAGGCACCTCATCTCCATCACGGTGAAGATTCATCCCACCTACGATGACCGCTACTACAAGGTCTTGAGCGAGGAGGAGCAGAACACCCACCTGTCCTTGACCGGCAAGCTGCTCAGAAAGGTTCAGTCGACCACTGACGCCGCGCCAAGCGCCCACAAGAAAGGCGTGCTCAGCGAGTTCACCGCAGCGGCCAAGAAAGCCATACCGCTGACCTGGAACAACCGGTTCGAAATCGTGCACAAGCGCTTCAGCGGCCCGCCGATCAAGATCGAATTCGCTCTCGAGGCGTCCGACCTGCAAAGCTCGCACTACGAAGTCGAGATCATCGATGCGAACGAACACATCTCCAACCAGGCGACGGTGCTGGAGACCGGCAGCACACCCGGCACGTCCTATCATCGGGCCATGTTCACCAGCGATGTGTCCGGCCCCAGCGGTTCAGGCTTCAAGCGCGAGCAGATCATCGGCAACCTGGTGGCCGGCTACAAGATTCCCTTTCCGAACTACAGCACAGCCTCGCCCGCCCTCCCGGTCGCCTCCTCCTCATCGGCCCATCACCCGAGCGACCACACCGGCATCGGCGCTGACCAGGACGAGCGCGCCGGCAAAAAGCTGCTGCGCGAGTTCGCCACCGAATTCAGAAGGGTCATCGCCGGCACCGACTACAAGAGGTTCAAGATCCTCGTTGAGATCAAAGCCCCCATCAACAGAACCGGGAGCCTGCTGGAATACCTGTTCAGCGAGCTTGCCCCCCAGGAAACGGAAATAGCCCGACGCAACATCCGTCACCTGTTCGGCCCGATGGGCTCAGCGGAGCGCTACATAAAAATAAGCATTGCCTCCGCCGATCCGACCTGCACGACCCCCGCCCAACATGTTCGGCAAATCATGCTGGACACCGATGCGCCGTCCCCCGCGAAGGCCTGCCCGGCACAGATAACCATCTGCCATGAGTTTGGCCACATGCTGGGGCTGCCGGACGAATACGTGTGCATCAGCCACTCGGCGGAAAACAATCTCCGGCACCTGGGCATGAATGTGTTTCGCAGCGATCACGCCTTCGAGAGCTGGAACGAGCTGCAACTGCCGAACCCCGGACAGCGCATGAGCGATGTGGTCAGGGACAATCAGAAAAGGTTCCTGCAGTTGTGCGACAGGGCCGACCTTCCTCCGCCCCTGTTCGGCCACTCCACCACCAGCCTGATGTCCGCCGGCTCGGTTCTGCATGAGCATCATGCGGTCACGATCCTTGAGGCTTTCTGTGCCTGCATGGGCGGCGCGACGCAAATCGATGACTGGAAGGTCCGCATGCTCTGAGCGGCGGACGACCGACTGTTTCTCTGTACACGCCTCACTACAGGTCTCTGTCATGCCCTACAAAATTCTCATGTGGAACACGCAGCACCTCAACAACCAGAGCAAAAAGGAATCGGAGGCCTACCAGGCAAAAGCCGCCTACCTGATCAAAGTGCTGCTCATCAGAAGGCCGGACCTGCTTGCGCTCTTCGAGACAGGCACCACGGGCACGCCGAACGTGAGCGTGGAGAAGCTTCTCAATGCCCAGGGGTATCAGTTGGTGCATGCCCTGGACAACGAAGGCGGGATCCGCATCGACACCACGTTGGGTTCGATGGTGTTCGTCAGGAATGAATTGGCGGGGGCTTTTCAGATGCTGCCCGGCTACGTGCTGGGCGCCTCTGAGCGGCGTGCGCCGATCATCATACGGCACCGGTACAACCACGACGCCTTGGCGTTCTACCACGCCAATTCGTCCTACAAGGCCGTCGAGTTGACGGCGGAAACCATCAACTTCATCGTCGAAAACTACCGCGAAAGTTTCCGTGAACTGATTTTCTTCGGGGGCGACCTCAACGCCATGCCCCACGAGAACCACAAGGTCATCCATCCCCGGGGCCACAAGCCCCTGCAACCCAACTGCCCCCCCACCGCGGGCACCCATATCCAGATCATCAACAAGACGCGCCAGCAGGCGCAGCGGGACTGGCGCCTCAATGTCGAGTATGTGTACGACTTCGACCAAGGCATCGATGTGCCCTTGCAAACCCTTGAACACTGGCACAAGCGGTTCAAGTGGGACGAGGCCATCACCGAGGATGAATACGTGGCGGCCGCCCGGGTGCTCGACTACGCGTACGTCACCGATACCTATCGCTGGAGCTGCGAATGCGACGGGTATGCCGAAGGCACGCCGAACGGCAGCGGCGGCTTCAAGGCCATCAGGCGCATCAGCCATGGCGAGGTGATTCGCAGCGACCATTTCCCCGTGTTCTATTTCGGCAAGAGACACGACGAAGAGGCCATGTTTCTGGTTCACATCGCCGAAGACCCTCATCTCAGCGCCTCGCTGAGGCATCGGCTCGGCGCGGCGGAGCAGCCCGTCACCCTGCGTTTCGGTTCGTTCAAATCGTCACCGGTGGTGATGGAAGCGCCGGTTGGCGCGACCTACTGGGCCTGGGCCAACGCAAAGACCCTGCGGGTTGCATCCAGCACCAACCTGGTGGCGAGCTTTCGGTACAAGAAACAGACGGGCGTCACCTGGCCGGCCATTCTCGAGTTTCCGTCGTTTTCCGGGCCCGGCGGCAGCGGTGCGGCAATCACGCTTTACGTCACCGGCATCGATTACCAGTAAGTCGGGGCCGCATGCCTCTCGACACCGCCACCCACGAACCGGACTTCCCCCAGCAGGCCCCCCATGCCCCGCGCCACCGACAGCAACACCAGCCTCTCCCTCACCGCCTCTTCGCTGTCGGCGCTGTTCCCTGAGTCGCTGTCCGGCGACGAAGCGCTCAACGCGCTGGGCTCGCAGACCCTCAACGGCCTCAACGACGGCGCCGCCCTCACCCTGAGCAGCGCCGTCGCCACCCATGTCACCACCACCCTGCACAACGATGCGCAGAGCCGGCCGTTCGACGGGCTGGTCGCCGAGATCCGCCAGTTGCCGGCCGACGCCACCGCCGAGCGCTACCAACTGCTGCTGCGCCCGTGGCTGTGGTGGCTGAACCTGGCCAGCAACAACCGGGTGTTCCAGAACCTCAGCACCTCGGACATCGTCACCACGATCTTCAATGCCCACGGGTTCAGCGACTTCAAGCTCTCGCTGACCGGCAGCTACACGCCCCGCGAGTATTGCGTGCAGTACGGCGAAACCGACTTCGCCTTCGTGTCGCGCCTGCTGGAGGAGGAAGGGATCTTCTGGTTCTTCACCCACGACGACGGCAAGCACACCCTGGTGCTGGGCGACAGCAACGATGCCTTCGTGCAGATCCCCAACGGGCCGAAGGTCAAGTACCTGGGCCAGCAGTTGGGCGAGCGTGAGCTGCACGGTATCCGCACCGGCCAAGTGTGCGTGCAGGCCGTGGCCGGGGTGTACCGGGCGACCGATTATGAATTCACCACACCCACCACCTCGCTCTACGGCCAGGCCGAGGCCGTGGCCGGGCCGCGTTCGGTGTACGAGCACCCCGGCGGCTACAACGCCAAGGCCCGGGGCGATGCGCTGACCAAATTGCGGGTCGACGGCCTGCGCAGCGAGGAGAAGCGCTTCGTCGGCGAGAGCGACTGCCGCTGGCTGGTGCCGGGACACTGGTTCACCCTCGACGGCCACGACGACGAAAGCCTGAACGTCGATTGGGTGGTGACGCGGGTCGTCCACGACGCCAGCCACCTCGACTACCGCAACCGCTTCGAAGCAATCCCCAAGGCCACACCGTTCCGTCCGCAGCGGCTCACGGCCAAACCGCGCATGCACCCGCAGACCGCCGTGGTGGTGGGCAAGTCCGGCGAGGAGATCTGGACCGACGAGTACGGGCGGATCAAGGTGCAGTTCCCCTGGGACCGCGACGGCAAGAACGACGAGACCAGCTCCTGCTGGGTGCGCGTGGTGCTGCCCTGGAGCGGCAAGGGGTTCGGCATGCAGTTCGTGCCGCGCATCGGCCAGGAGGTGATCGTGACCTTCATCGACGGCGATCCGGACCGGCCGCTGGTGACCGGCTGCGTGTACAACGGCGACAACGCCCTGCCTTACGCCCTGCCCGCCAACCAGACCCAGTCGGGCATCAAGACCCAGTCGTCCAAGGGCGGCGGCGGTTTCAACGAATTGCGCTTCGAGGACAAGAAAGACGCCGAGGAAGTGTTCCTGCAAGCGCAGAAGGATCTGAAGGTCAACGTGCTCAACGACACCACCGCCACCGTCGGCCACGACGAGACCCTCACGGTGCAGAACGCCCGCACCCGCACGGTCAAGGACGGCGACGAAACCGTGACCCTGGAAAAGGGCAAGCGCAGCGTGACCATCCAGACCGGCAGCGACTCGCTCGACGTGAAGGACAGCCGCACCGTGAAGGTCGGCGCCGACCAGAACCACAGCACCGGCGGCAACTACACCGACAAGGTCACCGGCGACTACAGCCTGACAGTGGACGGCAACCTGACCATCAAGGTC
The DNA here is from genome assembly GCF_002112565.1 of Pseudomonas sp. R25(2017). Lineage (NCBI taxonomy): Bacteria > Pseudomonadati > Pseudomonadota > Gammaproteobacteria > Pseudomonadales > Pseudomonadaceae > Pseudomonas > Pseudomonas sp. R25(2017). The sequence goes on along the minus strand of NZ_NEHZ01000013.1, from coordinate 74,742 downwards.
AGCGGCACCCTCACCCTGCAGAGCGGCGGCAGTTTCACGATCAAGAGCGGCGCCGACCTGGCGGTCCAGGCGAGTACGTCGATCAGCCAGAAGGCCGGCACGTCACTGGCCAACCAGGCCGGCACCTCGCTGGACAACAAGGCCGGGACTACGCTGACCAACGACGCCGGCATCAGCCTGACCAACAAGGGCGCCGCGTCGCAGACCGTGGACGGCGGCGGCATGCTGACCATCAAGGGCGGGCTGGTGCAGGTCAACTGACGGGGGAAAGGCATGGCGATCACACCGCTGGATGTGCAGCAGGACGACAAGCACCTCAAGGGCCGCCTGCAGGACGGGCAGCTCGACGGTGCGTTGCAGATCAAGGACGACGGCCGGGCCCAGGCGAACCTCAACTACAGCCAGGGCGAGCTGCAAGGCACGTCCCTGCTCTATCACCCCAACGGCAAGGTCTCGGCGCAGTTGCCGTTCGTGCGCGACAAGCTGCAAGGGGTCGCCAGTTTCTACGCCCCCGAAGGCTGGCTGCAGCGCAAGGCCACTTACCGGCGCGGCCTGCTGCACGGCGAGGCATCGAACTTCTTTCCCGACGGGCAGTTGGCCGAGGCCGAGTTCTACCGCGACGGTGTGCGGGAGGGGCGCTATCAGCGGTTCCATCCCAACGGCAAACCGGCGGTTCAGGCTCGCTACCTGAACGGGCAACTGGTGGAACCGGAACAGGCGTTCGCCGACGACGGCCGGCCGCTGGACGCCGACGGCAAGCCGATCTCGCGGGTGCGCTGGTGGTTCAGGCGCTGGACGGATCCGCAGCAGGCCTGAGGGCAACGGTCGGCAGGACAGGCCTCATCGCCAGCAGGCTGGCTCCCACAAGGGAATGGTGGCTGGCTCCCTCAAGGGACTGCTGGTCAATGGCGCTCCGCTGTGGGAGCCAGCCTGCTGGCGATGGGGCCGGCCCCTGCGGCGCAAGGCCTCAGGGGATGAGCATCTGCACCTGCCCCGGCATCGCGATCTTGATCACCCCCGCCCAGTTGCACATCAGCGTGCTGTTGGCGTCGATGGCCGGCATGCCGCCCAGCAGCAAGGTCGGCGCGCCGCCGGGGATCCACGGCGTGGCGGTGGCGGGAATGCACGGCATCGGCGTCAGCACCCCCAGCGCCGCCGCCGTGGCGGCGGCCACCATCGGATTGGCCATGCTCATGCACATGCCGAACGGCAGGATGTTGACCAGCGGAATGTGATCCATGATGTTCGCCGCCGGCATCCCGCCGGTCAGCGTGCGGTTGACCGGCAGCACGTTGAGCGCTGACGGCGCGGCGCCGAAACTGCATTGCAGCGTGGCGCCGGCACAGACTTGCGGACAGCCCATCTCAAAGCTCCTTGCCCAAAGCCGCAGACCCGCTAAACCTTAGCCTGCCGCGCCGCCGGGCGCACATTCCCGAGGGTGATTATCCGCCAACACGCTAACCTATAAGACCGGCGCGCCCTTGTGACCCGTCCGGCACGCCATTAGATTAGCCAATGATGTCTGGCCTCCAAAATAAGCAGAAGGGATAAGCATGGCGCTTACTGACCAGTCCACCCGTATCCGCTCCGGCGAAGAACTCGACGCCGGCCTGATCGACCCGTACCTCAAGGCGCACATTCCGGGCCTGACCGGCACTCCGCGGATCAGTCAGTTCCCCGGTGGCGCATCGAACCTGACTTACCTTCTGGAGTACCCGGAGCAGGAGTTCGTCCTGCGCCGTCCGCCGTTCGGCCACAAGGCCAAGTCCGCCCACGACATGGGCCGCGAATTCCGCATCCTCAACCAGCTGCGCGACGGTTTCCCGTACTGCCCCAAGGCCTATGTGCACTGCACCGACGAATCGGTGATGGGCGCCGAGTTCTACGTGATGGAACGGGTCAAGGGCATCATCCTGCGCTCCGACCTGCCGCCGGAACTGGGCCTGGATGCGCAGAAGACCGAAGCCCTGTGCAAGAGCTTCATCGACAAGTTCGTCGAGCTGCACCGGGTCGACTACAAGGCCTGCGGCCTGGCCGACCTGGGCAAGCCCGAAGGCTACGTCGCCCGCCAGATCAAAGGCTGGAGCGAGCGCTACGAAAAGGCCCTGACCCCGGACGCGCCGCACTGGGAAGCGGTCAAGGCCTGGCTCAACGACAAGATGCCGGCCGACCACCCGACCTCCAGCATCGTCCACAACGACTACCGCTTCGACAACGTGATCCTCGACCCGGACAACCCGATGCAGATCATCGGCGTGCTGGACTGGGAGCTGACCACCCTGGGCGACCCGCTGATGGACCTGGGCAACACCCTCGCCTACTGGATCCAGGCCGACGACCCGGCGCCGGTGCAACTGATGCGCCGCCAGCCGAGCCACGCGCCGGGCATGCTGACCCGCCGCGAGTTCGTCGACTACTACGCCGAGCGCGCCGGGATCGCCATCGACAACTTCGACTTCTACTACACCTACGGCCTGTTCCGCCTGGCCGGCATCGTGCAGCAGATCTACTACCGCTTCTACCACGGCCAGACCCAGGACAAACGCTTCGCGCAGTTCATCCACATGAACAAGCTGCTGGAGCAGATGAGCCTGCAGGTCATTTCGAAATCCAGCCTCTGAGCTCAACGCCCGAGCCCCATTGCCCAAGGAAACCCCATGTCCAAGACTCAGTTGTTCGACCTCGACGGCAAGATCGCTTTCGTCTCCGGCGCCAGCCGCGGCATCGGTGAAGCCATCGCCAAACTGCTGGCCCAGCAAGGCGCCCACGTGATCGTCTCGAGCCGCAAGCTCGAAGGCTGCCAGCACGTCGCCGACGCGATCATCGCCGCCGGCGGCAAGGCCACCGCCATCGCCTGCCACATCGGCGAGATGGAGCAGATCAGCCAGGTGTTCGCCGGGATCAAGGAACAGTTCGGACGCCTGGACATCCTGGTCAACAACGCCGCGACCAACCCGCAGTTCTGCAACGTGCTGGACACCGACCTCGGCGCCTTCCAGAAGACCGTGGACGTGAACATCCGCGGCTACTTCTTCATGTCCGTGGAGGCCGGCAAGCTGATGCGCGAGAACGGCGGCGGCAGCATCATCAACGTCGCCTCGATCAACGGCGTTTCGCCGGGCATCTTCCAGGGCATCTACTCGGTGACCAAGGCCGCCGTGATCAACATGACCAAGGTGTTCGCCAAGGAATGCGCGCAGTTCGGCATCCGCTGCAACGCGCTGCTGCCGGGCCTGACCGACACCAAGTTCGCCTCGGCGCTGGTCAAGAACGACGCCATCCTCAAGACCGCCCTGGCGCAGATCCCGCTCAAGCGCGTGGCCGACCCGAGCGAAATGGCCGGCGCCGTGCTGTACCTGGCCAGCGACGCGTCGAGCTACACCACCGGCGTTTCGCTGAATGTGGACGGCGGTTTCCTGTCCTGATCCCAGCCCAAAAAACTGTAGGAGCCAGCCTGCTGGCGATGAGGCCGGCACTGCCGACATCTCTAGTGCCTGATCCACCGCTATCGCTGGCAAGCCAGCTCCCACAGGTATCCCGGGTGTTCCCAAGAATCATGCTCACCACCAAAAACTGTGGGAGCTGCGGTGCGACGATTCGACTTGCCAGCGATTTGGCCGGCACTGCCGACCTCTCTGGTGGCTGACCCACCGCCATCGCCAGCAGGCTGGCTCCCACAGGGGATCTCAGGTGTTCGCAGGAGCCCTGCACACCGCAATGTCACTGGGTGACGCAGCGGGTCGTGGTGGTGTGTCGGGTCACTTGGCCGTCGGCGTACATGTCGCCGGACACGTCGGTGTTTTCCAGGGTCTGGCAGGTGCGCACCGGCTCTGGCGGCGGTAGGGCCGGTGGAGGTGGCGGAGGGCTGGCGCAGCCGCCGAGAAGGGCCATGGCGAAAATCCACGGCAAGGGTTCAAGCACGCGTTTCCCAAGTCTGTTCATAGGTTGGCCCGCGATGAATGGATGACTCAATTCCCGCCGCTGCGCGTTGATCCACCCGGCCACGGGAAACCCACCACTCATTCTTTATAGCTCAGCCACCCGCAAGCGCCAGTGAAACGGCGCCGCGCAGCCGGGCGGGCTGTCGATTCCGCGTCAGGCCAGCCCCGGATCCGACGCGTCGAGGGAATTGCACTGCAACTCGTAACGCAGCTCCTCGACCAGCGCCGCCACCGCCTCGGGCGTGCGCAAGGCATCGACGCTCAGACCGCTGATCACCAGATCCACCTGCCCCGAGACCGGGTGATAGAGCTTCACCGTCAGCGAGTGCTCGCCGTCCACCGTGCAGGCGCAGGCCAAGGGCGAGAAGCTGTGCTCAAGCCGGGCCCGCAGCTGGGCCAGCGTGATCATAGCAAGCGCCTTGTGGGGGAGCTTGCGGTGATGAAGGGAGAATGGTTCATGGGGCGGATCCTTCAGCGGTTCTCAGGGGCGCACACGACAGGCGCCCCGCCAGCTTAAGAATCGACCCGGCGGGCAAGAACCCGAATTTGCACCGCCTCCACTAGTGCATTTGCACCTTACCGCTGGCCCCGGTTGCCCCACCCGGCGGAAAACAGCCCCCGCTCCCGGGCCCAGACGATGGCCTCGCTGCGGCTGTGCACATCGAGCTTGGAATACACCGTCGCCACATGGTTGCGCACCGTGTTCGGCGCCAGCTTCAGCCGCGCGGCGATCTCCTTGTCGGCCAGGCCCTCGCAGATCAGCCCCAGCACATCGCGCTCCCGGGCCGTGAGGTCGGTGAACGCAACGCCCGGCAACTGCGGTGCGTTGATCTTCTTCACATTGGCCAGTTTCTCGATCAGCGTGCGGCTGAACCACGAGGCGTCCTTCATCACCTCCTCGATCGCCGCCACCAGTTCCAGCTCGGTGCGCTTGCGCTCGGTGATGTCCATCAGCACCAGCAGGTAGCAGGGCCGGTCGTGGATGTTGACGGTGTCGGCGGACACCGCGCACTCCAGCAGCTCAGCGTCCTTCTTGCGCACCTGCACTTCGACGCGGTCGACCCGGCCCGCCTTCTCCAGGGCCGTCATCAGCCGTGCCCGGCTCGCCGGGTCGGCGATGAAATCCAGTTGCGCAACGGTCTTGCCGATCACCTCGTCGTCGCCATAGGCCAAGGCATCGAGGAACGCCTGATTGACATCGATCACCCGCTGCTCGTCGGCGCTGCACACCAGGATCGGCACCGGCGTCAGGCGGAAAGCCTTGGCGAACCGCTCCTCGCTCTCGCGCAGCGCCAGCTCGGCCTTGTGCCGCAGCTCCATGTCGACGAAGGAAAAGAGCATGCAGTCCTCATCGTTGAGCTGCAGCGGCTGGCCGGCCACGATCACTTGCTTGCTGCCGCCGTCGGGTAGCCGAAGCTCGGCCTGCATCTGCGGGATGGTCGCCACCTCGCGCAGGCGCTGAATCGCCAGATCCTTGCGTTCGGCCTGTTCCAGGATGTCGAGTTCGTAGGTGGAGGCGCCGATCACTTGGTCGCGGCTGTAGCCGGTCATTTCCAGGAAGCCCGGATTGACCTTGATGTAGCGCAGGTCACTGAGCCGGCAGATCACCGCCGGCGCCGGGTTGGCATGGAAGGTCTTCTCGAAGCGCTGCTCGGCGTTGGCCCAATCGGTGACGTCGCTCATGATCAGCACCAGCGACTCGGGTTCGCCGTCACGGTCGGTCAGCACCAGGCTGCGCACACTGTGCACCCAAGTGCGCTCATCATCACCGGCGGCTCTGGCCTCCACCAGCACATCGCTGAACGACTCGCCCGCCGCCACCCGATTGAGCGGGTATTGCTCAAGGGTCAAAGGATGGTTGTTGCGGTAGCGCAGGCTGAACCGCCCGGCATAGTCTTCGGCATCCTTGCCCAACGCCTCGACGCGGTCGACGCCATGCATCGCCAGCGCCGCTTCGTTGGCCCAGCGGATGCGCCGGTCGGGCTCCATCAGGATCACGCCGTCGGACAGGCCCGCAATGATCTGCTGCAGCTGGCGGCGGTTGGTTTCGCTGATCAGGACATCTCGGCTCATCGGCCCTCCACAGGTTAGGGGGTGTGAGGGTTGTGACCACGCCCGTCCCGGAACGTGCGGGCGAGGTGCGCCCCGCTCCGCCCGTCCGGTCGTTAGCCCCGCAAGGAATTCTCGACTAACGTTAACGACTCAGCGACCCGCAAGCACCTGATCAAGGAGAGACAGATGACGAGCGACAACACCGCCGAACAGGTCTACCGCACCTGGTCCACCCCGATCCTGCTGGAGCTCAAGAAACGCGAGCACCAGATGGCGCCGGCCGAGCGCCTGGCGCTGCAGACCGTGATGATCGAACGACGGTTGCTGGACACCGGCAACCCCAACGGCAAGGACCGGCGCAAGCAGTCGGCGGGCCAGACCGATAAGGTCGAATGACGGCAGGCGCGAACCTGCCCGCGATGGCGAACCTGAGCCACCACAACAAGTGACTGACAGACCGCCATCGCGAGCTGCTCGCTCCCACAGGTCAAATGACGCTGAAACCTTCCCCGAGCCCCGCCAGTTTGTCGGGGTTGCGCATGATGTAGATCCGGTTCACCCGCCCGCCCCCGTCGAAGCCGAACGTCATGGCCGCCGTGACTTCGCCCTGCGCCTTGATCAGCACGCCCTTCGCTCCGTTGATCTCCACCGGCAGCCATTCCTGCGCCTGCCAGTAGGCATGCAGCGACTGCCCGACGAAGTCCAGCACATCCGATCTGCCGAACAGGGTCTGGCGGATCGCCGACGCTTTGCCGCCGCTGTCGGCGCACAGTTCGACGTCTTCGCTCAGCAGGGCGCTGAGCGACACGGTCGAACCGCCGGCGATGGCGGCCTCAAAGGCATCGAGCAGTTGCGACTGGCGTTCGGGCTCCGGCCGGTAGCGGCCCTGCCCGTCGCCGATCCGCACCTTGGCGCGGGACACCAGTTTGCGGCAGGCCGGTTCCTGGATGCCCAGGGTCGCGGCGACCTGCGGATAGTCGAAATCGAAGATGTCATGGAGCAGGTAGGCCGCACGCTCCTTCGGGCTCAACCGTTCGAGCATCAGCAGGAACGCCGTGGACAGCGACGAGGCCAACTCATGCATGTGCTCGGGCGACTCATGGTGGGTGGTGTGGATCGGCTCGGGCAGCCAGGTGCCGACGTAATCGACCCGCGAGCGCTGCGCCGAACGCAGCGCATCGATGCAATGGCGGGTGCAGGCGGTGGTCAGCCAGGCCGCCGGGGTGGCGATGGAGGCCCGGTCGGCCTCCATCCATTTGATGAACAGTTCCTGGACCGCATCCTCGGCCTCCGCGCGGGAGCCGAGGATGCGGTAGGCCAGGCCGAGCAGAAACGGCCGCCGCGCCTGAAAGGTGGCAACGCTGTCCTCAGCGAGATTCATCGGTCAGTGCCTCGACACCTGCAAACGGTTCCACAGGTTGATCATGCCGATCTCCCCCGTCAAGGCAGCGATCTGCCCGTCGTTGAAATGCTCGCGCAGGGCGCTGCGCAAAGGGGCGTAGTCAGTGTGCGGGTCGAGGACGGTCAATGCCTCGGTCCACGCCAGCGCCGCACGCTCGGCGGCGTTGAAATCGCTGACGTGGCGCCAGACGATCAGGCGGTCCAGGCGTTCGTTGCTTTCCTGGGCCTCCCGCGCTTCGCGGCTGTGCATCTTCACGCAGAAACCGCATTGGTTGATCTGCGAGGCGCGCAAGTGAACCAGGTGCACCAGCGAGGGCGCAAGGTCGTGCGCGCCGAGGCTGACATGCACCTGGGCCAGGCTGTCGAAGACCTGGGGCATGGCGTGTTGCAGGTTGACCGCTTGAGTGTTGGACGACATCGCGTTGCTCCGTGTTTGAGGGATTCAACGGGATGACGATTCAGCCTCGCGGCTTGTGACACGAGACTCGACATTTCGCTGAGAGCCCCAGCCGCAGCAGCTCCTTGCGCAGGATCGACGGTTGCAGAACGGCTTCCCCGGCGTATCAGTCAAGCGCAACCAGGCGGCTGAGCTTGTCCTGGCTGATCGGCGGATCCGCAAGAAAGCGGCTCTCGCCGTCGCGGATGCCGATGACGTTCAGTAACCAATCCTCGCCCTGCCCCGTCAGCCAGCCGCTGATCTCTGCGCGATGCCCGGCCCCGCTGCCTGCGGCGTCGGACTCAGGCCGCCTGCTGCCTCCCGGCCACCGCCGCCGAAGCCGCCAGCATCGCCCGCAGCAGCACGGCGCAGCCCGCCGCCAGGTCGTCCGGTGCGGCGTTCTCGATTTCGTTGTGGCTGATGCCGCCCTCGCACGGCACGAAGATCATGCCGGCCGGGCCCAGTTCGGCGAGGAAGATCGCGTCGTGGCCGGCGCCGCTGACGATGTCCATGTGCGACAGGCCCAGGCCCTTGGCCGCGCTGCGTACGGCGTCGACGCAGCCCTTTTCGAAGTACAGCGGCGGGAAGTCGGCGGTCGGGGTCAACTCATAGGTCAGGCCGTGTTCCTCGCACGTGGTGTCGATGACCTGCTTCACTTCGGCGATCATCGAGTCCAGACGCGCCGGTTCCAGGTGCCGGAAGTCCAGGGTCATGCGCACCTCGCCGGGGATCACGTTGCGCGAACCGGGATAGGCCTGCAGGCAGCCGACCGTGCCGCAGGCGTGGGGCTGGTGGCCGAGGGCGGCACGGTTGACCGCGCCGACGATCACCGAGGCGCCGACCAGGGCGTCCTTGCGCAGGTGCATCGGGGTCGGCCCGGCGTGGGCCTCGACGCCGCGCAGCTTGAGGTCGAACCACTTCTGCCCCAGTGCGCCGAGCACCACGCCGATGGTCTTGCGTTCGTCCTCAAGGATCGGCCCCTGCTCGATGTGCGCCTCGAAATAGGCGCCGACCTTGTGGCCGCTGACCTTGCGCGGCCCGGCATAGCCGATGGCGTTGAGCGCCTCGCCGACCGTGATGCCGTCGGCGTCGACCTTGGCCAGGGTTTCGGCCAGGGTGAATTTTTCCGCGAACACCCCGGAGCCCATCATGCACGGGGCGAAGCGCGAGCCTTCTTCGTTGGTCCACACCACCACTTCCAGCGGCGCTTCGGTCTCCACGCCGAGGTCGTTTAGGGTGCGCAGCACCTCGACGCCGGCCAGCACGCCGAAGCAGCCGTCGAACTTGCCGCCGGTGGGCTGGGTGTCGATGTGGCTGCCGGTCATCACCGGCGGCAGGTCCGGGTTGCGGCCCGGGCGCCGGGCGAAGATGTTGCCGACCTCGTCGATGCTGACGCTGCAGCCGGCGTCCCGGCACCATTGCACGAACAGGTCGCGGGCCTGGCGGTCGAGGTCGGTCAGGGCCAGGCGACAGACACCGCCCTTGACCGTGGCGCCGAGCTTGGCCAGTTCCATGAGCGACTGCCACAGACGGTCGCGGTTGATGTGCTGAAGGGTCGATTGCAGGACGTCGACGGCTGCGTTCATGGGGATCTCCTCAGGCAGTTCTTATGGATGTTTCTGCGGTGTCTGTCGGGCCGCCATCGCCAGCAGGCTGGCTCCCACAGGGAATGAAGTCGCACACCGATGCTGTGTCCGACCCAAACCCTGTGGGAGCGGGCTTGCCCGCGAAGGGGCCGGCCGCTACACCGCCGTTTTCACGGCCGCAGGCTGCGTGCGCAACACGCACAGCCCGTAATAGATCAACCCGCCCAACGCCGAGCCAGTGAACCAGCCATAGCTGTAGAACCAGTTGAAGGCATCGCTGCCCAGCGACAGCAGGGTCAGCGCCACCGGCACGCCGAAGGCGATGAACCCCGCCGCGTTCCAGGCCGGGTACACGTCGTCGCGGTACAGGCCGGCCAGATCCAGGCGCTGTTTCTTGATCAGGAAATAGTCCACCACCATGATCCCGGCGATGGGCCCCAGCAGGCTGGAGTAGCCCAGCAGCCAGTTCGAGTACACGGTCTCCAGGCTGACGTCGGACACGATCAGGCCGAGCTTCTTGAGCAGTTCATGGCCCATCAGCAGCAGCCCCACCAGACCGGTCAGCAGCACCGCCTTGGTACGGTCGATGATCCGCGGGGCGATGTTCTGGAAGTCGTTGGTGGGCGAAACGATGTTGGCGGCAGTGTTGGTCGACAGCGTGGCGATGATGATCAGCGCCATGGCCACCGCGACCCACGCGGGGCTCTGGATGTGGCCGATCAGGCTGACCGGGTCGGACACGGTCACCCCCACCAGCTTCACTGACGCGGCGGTCATCACCACGCCCAGCGCGGCGAACAGGAACATGGTCAGCGGCAGGCCGAAGATCTGCCCCAGGATCTGGTCCTTCTGGCTTTTGGCGTAGCGGCTGAAATCGGGGATGTTCAGCGACAGCGTGGCCCAGAAGCCGACCATCGCCGTCAGGCCTGCCGCGAAGTAACCGACCACGCTGGCGCCCTCGGGGCGTTTCGGCGGGATGGCCAGCAGTTCGGTCATCGACACGTTGGGCATCGCCCACACCAACAGCCCCAGCCCCACTGCCACCAGCAGCGGCGCGGACAGGGTCTCCAGCCACTTGATCGATTCGGCGCCGCGGATCACCACCCACAGGTTGAGCGCCCAGAACACCATGAAACCGATCACCTCCCCCGTACCGCCGAGGGACTTCCAGCCCTCGAAGACCGAGCCGAGAAACAGGTGGATCGCCAACCCGCCGAACATCGTCTGGATGCCGAACCAGCCGCACGCCACCAGCGCCCGGATCAGGCACGGCACGTTGGAGCCGAGTATCCCGAACGACGACCGCAGCAGCACCGGGAACGGAATGCCGTACTTGGTGCCGGCGAAGGCGTTGAGGGTCAGGGGAATGAGCACGATGACGTTGGCCAACAGGATCGCCAGCAGCGCCTCGCCGACCGTCAGCCCGAAATAGGCGGTCAGTACGCCGCCCAGGGTGTAGGTCGGCACGCAGATCGACATGCCGATCCACAGCGCGGTGATGTGCCACTTGTTCCAGGTGCGTTCACGCACCCGGGTGGGCGCCATGTCGTGGTTGTAACGGGGACTGTCGAGGACGTCGCTGCCGGCGTCGAGTTCGAACAAGCCGTCGCGCTCGGTCACTTGCGATCTGTTCTGTTGCATGGCCGCTCCACTGTTCTTCTGATTATTTTTTTGCTCATCAGGCGGCTGCGCACGAAGGTGCGGGCCGGACGATGGCCGGAGGAATCGACAACGTTCACGCACCGGCCAAGGCGTCAGCGACGGCATCAAATTGCGTGCCGGGTTCTGCGCAGGACGCTCGGGCGGTACCTTTGCAACGGGTCAAGCCACTGATATCCATCAGTTTAATTTTATGTTCGCAACGTCCCTGGAAAGTTGTCCGGGCACTCAGGCCGAATGCCGGGCAAGTTGTCCGAACTGTCAGGACTCAACTTGGTGCATCACATTTATTTTCGTTATGGCGCATCGCTTTCCGCCCGGTTTCAAGCGGCTGATTTCACATAGGAAATCTTGACCATATTTGCATCCTGTCAAGTGCGTCAAAATGGTGAAGGGCCTCACCATTTTTGGGATTTTTGCTATTTATTATTTTAAATCAATAAGTTATTAACCGAATAAGCTTATGAAAAATAATCTTGCCCAATCTCATATCTGCGACTAGCGTCTATTCCTGACAGACCTGACAAGATTCAACCGATTGCGCTTAGCAACGATAAAAACATCTAGAACCGGCACAAGCCGGTCATGCCTGCGAGGAATCCGGAATGTCTCTGTTGATCCGTGGCGCCACCGTTGTCACCCATGATGAAAGTTACCGCGCCGATGTGTATTGCGCCGACGGCGTGATCAAGGCCATCGGTGAACACCTCGATGTTCCGGCCGGCGCCGAAGTGCTCGACGGCAGCGGGCAATACCTGATGCCCGGCGGCATCGATCCGCACACCCACATGCAACTGCCCTTCATGGGCACCGTGGCCAGCGAGGACTTCTACAGCGGCACGGCGGCGGGGCTGGCCGGCGGCACCACGTCGATCATCGACTTCGTGATTCCCAATCCGCAGCAATCACTGCTCGAAGCCTTCCACCAGTGGCGTGGCTGGGCGCAAAAGTCCGCGTCCGACTACGGCTTCCACGTCGCGATCACCTGGTGGAGCGAGCAGGTGCGCGAAGAAATGGCCGAGTTGGTGCACCACCACGGGATCAACAGCTTCAAGCATTTCATGGCCTACAAGAACGCGATCATGGCCGCCGACGACACCCTGGTGGCGAGCTTCGAACGCTGCCTGGAACTCGGCGCCGTGCCCACCGTGCACGCGGAGAACGGTGAACTGGTCTATCACCTGCAACGCAAGCTGCTGGCCCAGGGCATCACCGGCCCCGAGGCGCATCCGCTGTCGCGCCCCTCCCAGGTCGAAGGCGAAGCCGCAAGCCGGGCCATCCGCATCGCCGAGACCCTCGGCACGCCGCTGTACCTGGTGCACGTCTCGACTAAGGAAGCGCTGGACGAGATCACCTACGCCCGCGGCAAGGGCCAGCCGGTCTACGGCGAAGTGCTGGCCGGGCACCTGCTGCTGGACGACAGCGTCTACCGTCACCCGGACTGGCAGACCGCCGCCGGCTACGTGATGAGCCCGCCGTTCCGCCCGCGCGGGCATCAGGAGGCGCTGTGGCACGGTCTGCAATCGGGCAACCTGCACACCACCGCCACCGACCACTGCTGCTTCTGCGCCGAGCAGAAAGCCGCCGGGCGCGACGATTTCAGCAAGATCCCCAACGGCACCGCCGGCATCGAAGACCGCATGGCGGTGCTGTGGGACGAAGGGGTGAACACCGGGCGCCTGTCGATGCAGGCCTTCGTCGCCCTCACCTCCACCCACACCGCCAAGATCTTCAACCTCTACCCGCGCAAGGGCGCGATCCGGGTCGGCGCCGATGCCGACCTGGTGCTGTGGGATCCCGAAGGCACCCGCACCATCTCCGCCAAGACCCACCATCAGCAGGTGGACTTCAACATCTTCGAAGGCAAGACCGTGCGCGGCGTGCCCAGCCACACCATCAGCCAGGGCCGGGTGGTCTGGGCCGACGGCGACCTGCGCGCCGAACGCGGGGCCGGGCGCTACATCGAGCGGCCGGCGTACCCGGCGGTGTTCGACCTGCTGAGCAAGCGGGCCGAGCAGCACAAGCCCACTGCCGTGAAACGCTGAAATCGGCCTTCGACCTATCGCTGGCAAGCCAGCTCCCACAGTGATTGCAGTCGCACACAACGATTGTGTTCACCCAAGAACCTGTGGGAGCTGGCTTGCCGGCGATGGGGCCCTTTCAAGCACCACAAAACCACTGCCCGACAGAGGCAGAAAACCTCAAATAACCGTGAGGCACACCACCGTGATCGAGTCCCTGAACCACCTCCCGCACCCGCACGAAAGCGCCACCGCCCTGGCCGGCCATTTCACCGACCTGGCGCCGCCGCTCAACGACCGCCAGGCGCACCTGGAAGCCTCGCGCTGCCTGTACTGCTACGACGCGCCGTGCGTCAACGCATGCCCGAGCGAAATCGACATTCCCTCGTTCATCCGCAACATCCACCAGGACAACGTGCCCGGCGCCGCGCAGAAGATCCTGTCGGCCAACATCCTCGGCGGCAGTTGCGCGCGGGTGTGCCCGACCGAAATCCTCTGCCAGCAAGCCTGCGTGCGCAACAACGCCCACGAGTGCGCGCCGGTGCTGATCGGCCTGCTGCAGCGCTATGCCGTGGACAATGCGCACTTCACCGAACACCCGTTCCGGCGGGCGGCCAGCACCGGCAAGCGCATCGCCGTGGTCGGCGCCGGCCCCGCCGGGCTGTCCTGCGCCCACCGCAGCGCCATGCACGGCCATGACGTGGTGATTTTCGAGGCACGGGAAAAGGCTGGCGGACTCAACGAATACGGGATCGCCAAGTACAAGCTGGTGGACGACTACGCGCAGAAGGAACTGGAGTTCCTGCTGCAGATCGGCGGCATCGAAATCCGCCACGGCCAAAGGCTCGGCGACCACCTCACCCTCAGCGAACTGCACCAGCAGTTCGACGCGGTGTTCCTCGGCCTGGGCCTCAACGCCAGCAAGCAGTTGGGCCTGCCCCACGAAGACGCCCCCGGCCTGCTCGCCGCCACCGACTACATCCGCGAACTGCGCCAGGCCGACGACCTCACCCAACTGCCCCTGGCCGAGCGCTGCATCGTGCTGGGTGCCGGCAACACCGCCATCGACATGGCCGTGCAGATGGCTCGCCTCGGCGCCCGCGACGTCAACCTGGTGTACCGCCGTGGCGCGGCGGACATGGGCGCCACCGGCCACGAACAGGACATCGCCAAGGCCAACCAGGTGCGGCTGCTGACCTGGGCCCAACCGGAGGAAGTGCTGCTGGACGGCCAAGGCCACGTGCGCGGCATGCGCTTCGCCCGCACCCATCTGGTGGAGGGCCACCTGCAGACCACCGGCGAAACCTTCGAGCTGGCCGCCGACGCGATCTTCAAGGCCATCGGCCAGGCGTTCGACGGCGCCGCCCTCGCCGACCCGCTGGCCCGCGAACTCAAGCGCCAAGGCGAGCGGATCCAGGTGGACGAGCACCTGCAGACCAGCATTCCCGGCGTCTACGCCGGCGGCGACTGCACCAGCCTCGACCAGGACCTGACCGTGCAGGCGGTGCAGCACGGCAAACGGGCCGCCGAGGCCATCAACGCCCAACTGACGCTCAACGTGGAGGCTGCGTAAATGGCCGATCTCTCGATTGTCTTCGCCGGCATCAAAGCCCCCAACCCGTTCTGGCTCGCCTCCGCGCCGCCGACCGACAAGGCCTACAACGTGGTGCGCGCCTTCGAGGCCGGCTGGGGCGGCGTGGTCTGGAAAACCCTGGGCGAGGACCCGGCGGCGGTCAACGTGTCCTCGCGCTACTCGGCCCACTACGGGGCCAACCGCGAGGTGCTGGGCATCAACAACATCGAGCTCATCACCGACCGCTCGCTGGAAATCAACCTGCGGGAAATCACCCAGGTGAAGAAGGACTGGCCGGACCGGGCGCTGATCGTTTCGCTGATGGTGCCGTGCGTGGAGGAATCGTGGAAACGTATCCTGCCGCTGGTGGAGGCCACCGGCGCCGACGGCATCGAGCTCAACTTCGGCTGCCCCCACGGCATGCCCGAGCGCGGCATGGGCGCGGCGGTCGGCCAGGTGCCGGAGTACGTCGAGCAGGTGACGCGCTGGTGCAAGACCTACTGTTCGCTGCCGGTGATCGTCAAGCTGACTCCCAACATCACCGACATCCGCGTCGCCGCCCGCGCCGCGCACCGGGGCGGCGCCGATGCGGTGTCGCTGATCAACACCATCAACTCCATCACCAGCGTCGACCTGGAGCACATGGTCGCCCTGCCCACCGTCGGCAGCAAAAGCACCCACGGCGGCTACTGCGGCTCGGCGGTCAAACCGATCGCGCTGAACATGGTGGCGGAAATCGCCCGCGACCCGCAGACCCATGGCTTACCGATCTGCGGCATCGGCGGCATCGGCAGTTGGCGCGACGCGGCGGAGTTCATCGCCCTGGGCAGCGGCGCGGTGCAGGTGTGCACGGCGGCGATGCTGCACGGGTTCCGCATCGTCGAGGAGATGAAGGACGGGCTGTCACGCTGGATGGACAGTCAGGGCTACGCCAGCCTTGCGGATTTCTCCGGGCGGGCGGTGGGCAACACCACCGACTGGAAGTACCTGGACATCAACTACCAGGTGATCGCGAAGATCGACCAAGAGGCGTGCATCGGCTGCGGGCGCTGCCACATCGCCTGCGAGGACACCTCGCACCAGGCCATCGCCAGCCTGCGCCAGGCGGACGGCACGCACACCTATGAAGTGATCGATGAGGAATGCGTGGGCTGCAACCTGTGCCAGATCACCTGCCCGGTGCAGGACTGCATCGAGATGGTGCCGGTGGAGTCCGGCAAGCCGTTCCTGGACTGGAACCATGATCCGCGCAATCCCTACCATGTCAGCCCTTGAGGGCGGCGGCGCCTGAACCGGCGCCATCGCCAGCAGGCTGGCTCCCACATTCTTCCTGTGGGAGCCAGCCTGCTGGCGATGAGGCCCGCCCCGGCACCTCAAGACTCAAGGCTCAGGGCTCAGGGCTCCAGCCCGATCCCCCGCAGGATCACCCCGGTCACCGTCTGCACCGCCCGCTCGAACTGCATGTCCGACAGCGGCTGGTGCTCGTTGAGAATGTTCACCTGATGATCGAAGTCGGCGTAGTGCTGGGTCGAGGCCCAGATCATGTACAGCAGGCTCGACGGTTCCACCGGGAGGATGCGCTTGTCCTCCACCCATTGGCGGATCTTGGCTTCCTTCATCTTCGCCCAGTCGTACAGGCTGGCGTCCAGCGCCTCGCCCAGGGTCGGCGCGCCGTGGATGATCTCGTTGGCCCACACCTTGGAGCCGTAGGGGCGGCTGCGCGAGTGGTTCATCTTGGCGCGGATGTAGCTGCTGAGCACCACGCGCGGGTCGTCGAACATCTCGAAGCACAGCGCGTCCTGCTTCCACACGTCCAGCAGATCCAGCAGCACCGCGCTGTACAGCTCGCCCTTGGTGCTGAAGTAGTAATGCAGGTTGGAGCGCGGCAGTTGCACTTCGGCGGCGATGTCGGCCATGGCCGTGCCGCCGAAGCCTTTTTCGGCGAACACCTTTTCCGCCGCCAACAGGATCTTCTCGACGTTACTGCGGCGGATTCCGATCTTGTGATTGCCCATGAGGGCTCCCTGTCGACAACGTTGTTGAAGACTAGCATCCGCTCTGGGCAGCGGGCGACAGCCAGGCACGATTCTTCACACACAGGCCGGCTCATCTGGTTTAGGATCGCCCCCCTTCTCCCCGTCATCCGCTGAAGGATCCTGCCCGTGAACATTCGCCAGCGCATCGCTGCGGACGATCCCGCCCTCGCCGCCCTGTGGGAACGCTCGGTGCGCGCCACCCACGCCTTCCTGCCCGAAGACGACATCCAGCGGCTGTTCCCGCTGGTGCGCGACACCTACCTGCCGGCCCTCGACGTGTGGGTGTTCGAGAACCCCGACCGCAGCCCGGCCGGCTTCATCGCGACCGATGCGGACACCGTGCAGATGCTGTTCATCGACCCGGCGCAGCGCGGCCAGGGCATCGGCCGCCGCCTGCTCGACCATGTCCGGCGCCCGCGGCTGAAGGTCGACGTCAACGAACAGAATCCCCAGGCCCACGGCTTCTACCGGCACTACGGTTTCGAAGACATCGGCCGCTCGGAGACCGACGGCGAAGGCCGACCGTTTCCGGTCATACACATGCGCCTGAAGGCCGACTGAGGCGCGCTCTATACTCAGCCCCGCGACTTCACTGAAAGGGAACTGCCCCATGCCGATGAAAACCCTGCTGACCGCCGGCGCCCTGCTGGCGTCGTTGACCGTTTCCCAGGCGTTCGCCCACGCCCACCTCAAATCCCAGGTGCCGGCCGCCGACAGCACCGTCGCCGCGCCGACGGAACTGCGCCTTAAGTTTTCCGAAGGCGTCGAGACCACGTTCACCAAGGTCACGATCACCCGCGACGGCGCGCCGGTGACGGTCAAGCCGCTGACCACCGAAGATGACAAGAAGACCTTGATCGTCACCCCCGAGGCGCCGCTGACCGCCGGCGAGTACAAGGTCGAATGGCACGCGGTGTCGGTCGACACGCACAACAGCGAAGGCGCCTATCAGTTCAAGGTCGGCCAATAGTCCATGGCCGAAGCGTTGGTGCTGTGCCGGTTCCTGCATTTCACCGTGGTGCTGACGCTGTTCGGGGCCTGGCTGTTCCGGCCGCTGCTGCTCAAGGCTGATGCGACAGACGCGGACCTTCGCTCCAGCCGCTGGTTGGCGGCCGTGGCCCTGGTCAGCGGCGTCGTCTGGGCGTTGCTGGTCACCGCAAGCATGGCCGGTTCGCTGGCGGCGGCGTTCGATCCGCAGACGTTGGCGCTGGTGTCGCAGCAGACGTTCTTCGGCCAGGTCTGGCGCTGGCACCTGTTGCTCAACGCCCTGCTGCTGATGCTGCTGTTCACGCCCTGGCGCACGCGCCGGCCGTTGCGCCTGGGCCTCGCCGCCCTGCTGCTGGCGACGCTGGCGCCGGTCGGCCACGGCGCCATGTTCGACGGCTGGCACGGGCAACTGCTGATCCTCAACCAGATCGTCCACCTGACCTGCGTCGGCGCCTGGCTCGGCGGGTTGCGGGTGCTGGTGAGGGTCCTGCGCCGGCCGCAAATCGCCATCGCGCCGGTGCTGCGTAGCTTCAGCGGCATCGGCTACGGGTTGGTGGCGGGGTTGCTGGTCACCGGCCTGATCAACGTGCGGGCGCTGACCGGCCAGTGGTGGCCGACGCCGCTGTTCACGGGCTTCGCCCTGATCCTGCTGATCAAGGCGCTGCTGGTGCTCGGCATGCTCGGGCTGGCGCTGTTCAACCGCCTGCGGATCAAGGACTGCGAACGGCGCGCCGCTGCCCTCAGGCGCAGCGTGACGCTGGAATGGCTGCTGGGGATCGGCGCAGTGGCGGCGGTGTCGCTGCTCGGCACCCTGCCGCCGATGATCGCCGCCTGAAGCCTCAGCGGGCGCTCACCTCTGTTGCGAATGCCACAAAACCTGTGGGAGCGAGCTTGCTCGCGATAGCGGTGGGCCTGCCGGCATTAATGCAACTGACAGACCGCAATCGCGAGCAGTCTCGCTCCTACAGGGGCAGTGGCCCGCAGGACTTGCCGGGAATCAGTGCGGCTGGGTGTCCCCCGCCGCCGTGTCGATGCTCACCACCACCGACATCCCCGGCCGCAACCGCTCGCTCTCCTGCTGGTCGGGGTCGATGGTGATGCGCACCGGCACCCGCTGGGCGATCTTCACGAAATTGCCGGTGGCGTTGTCGGCCTGCAACAGGGCGAATTCGGAACCGGTGCCCGGCGACACATGCTGCACCCGGCCGGTGAATCTGCGGTGGTTCAGCGCATCGACCGTGAAGGTCGCCGGCTGGCCGACCCGCACGTTGTCCATCTGGGTTTCCTTGAGGTTGGCGATCACCCACTTCTGGTTCGGCACCAGCGCCATCAGTTGCGCGCCGGAGTTGACGTAGGCGCCGAGGCGCACGCCGATCTGCCCCAACTGGCCGTCACGGGGGGCGATGATGCGGGTGTTGGACAAATCGATCCGCGCCAGTTGCACCGCCGCCTCGGCGCTGGCCACCGCCGCTTCCAGGGAGCCGCGGTTGACGATCACCGTCTGCAGGTCCTGCCGGGCGATCTCAAGGTTCGCCTTGGCCTGGGCCACCGACGCGGTGGTCTGGGCACTGGCGGCAAGGGTCACGTCCAGCTCGCGCCGGGACACCGAACCGTCGCTCACCAGCGCCTTGTTGCGCGCCAGGTCCGCCCCGCTCTTGCGCGCCTGGGCCTCGCTGTCGGCCAGCGCCGCCTGACGCAGCTTGATGGTCGCCTCGGCGCTGTTGCGCTGCTGCACCACGTTGGCCAGCGCGGCCTTCTGCACCGCCAGCTGCGCCAGCGACTGATCCAGCCGCTGCTTGTAGATGCGGTCGTCCAGGCGCACCAGCAGGTCGCCTTCCTTGACAAACTGGAAGTCCTGCACCGGCACTTCGTACACGTAGCCGCTGAGCTGCGGGCCGATGATCGTCACTTGCCCGCGCACCAAAGCGTTCTCGGTGGTTTCGACGGCGCTGCTGAACGGCGGCAGCTGCCAGGCGTACAGCACGATCAGCACGCCGACCAGGGCGATGGCGGCGAACCCCAGCGACGAGATGATCCGCACCCGCAGGGAACGCGGTTCGGTGTTGGGCGACGACGGCGGCGCCACACCCTCGGGCGTGGCGGCAATGGCGTTGGTGGTGACGGTCGGTTCGGTCATGAAGAAGAGGCACCGCTGGAGGGGACGGAAGGCTTGGGAGAAACCGTGCGGGTGGTGCTGACCAGCCACAGCGCGCGGACGGAAATCCAGATCAGGGTCAGCACCGCGATCACGGCGATCAGCATGAACACATCGTTGTAGGCCAGGATGTTGGCTTCGCGGGTGGCGGCGTTGGCCAGGCTGCGGATGCCTTGCAGGTTGCGCAGGCCCGGATCGGCGATCAGCGAGCCCACCGCCGAGCCGCCGCCCTGCACGCGGGCGGCCACCTGGGGATCGGCCAGCACCAGTTGGTCGACGATGTGGCTGGAGTGGAACTTCTCGCGCGCGATCTGGAACGTGCCCAGCAACGCCGCGCCGATCAGGCCGCCGAGGTTGTTGCAGATCCCGAACAGCACCGAGAAGCTCACCAGGTTGCGCGGATTGGTCAGCACGTTGCGGGTGCCGAGCACCATGGTCGGCCCGAGGAAGAAGGTGCTGCCGAACGCCAGCAGGAACTGGCTGAAGTAGAGGTTCTGCGGGCGCGTCAGGTTGTTCGAGTAGCTGTCCATCACCGACCCGGTGGCCATCAGCGCCAGGGAGATGATCAACGGCAGGAGCAAGTGCGCAGGATTGATGGTCAGCGCGCTGGTGAGCAGCCCGGCGATGCTGCCGATCAGCATCACCACGTACAGGCTGTGCAACTGCTGGCTGCCCATGTTCAGGTTCTGCATGAACCCCACGGCGCCGGTGGACTGCTCCGAAGTGACCATGCGGATCAGGATCACCGCCAGGGCCAGGCGGATCATCACCCCGCTGCCGAGCCAGCGGGTCATCAGCATCGGGTTGCTGCGGTTGTGCTCGATGGCCAGGCCCGCCAGGATCAGCACGATGGCCGCCGCCAGGGCGATGCCGATCCAGCGCGCCTCCAGCCACCAGTCGATCCGCCCCAGCGACAGCACCGCGCAGAGCAGCGCCACGCCGCTGGCGAGGATGGCGAAGGTGAGGAAGTCCAGCGGTTCGAAGGTGCGGAAGCGGTCGCCCGGCGGCAGTTTCAGCATCAGCACGCAGCCCAGCGACAGCAGCGCCATGCCCATTTCGAACAGGTACAGGCCGCGCCATTCGGCGATCTGCAAGAGGTCTTCGGAGAACAGCCGCGCCAACGGCAAGGCCAGCTGCGACGCGCCCAGCCCCAGCACCAGCGCCTTCATCCGCCATTTGGCCGGGAACGCCTGCACCATGTAATACAGGCCCAGGGAACTGAGCGCCGCGCCGACCATGCCGTGGGCGGCGCGCACCGCAATCGCCGAACTCAGGTCGTTGACGAACAGGTGGCCGAAGGTCACCAGCGCGTACAGCACCAGGAACACCTCGGTGAACGCCCGCAGGCCGAACTGCTGGCGGAACTTCACCAGCAACAGGTTCATCGACACGTTGGTCATCACATACGCCGCCGGCAGCCAGGCCATCTCCGCCGTGGTCGCGCCGAGCGCGCCTTGCAGGTAAGGCAGGTTGGCGACCACCAGCGAATTGCCCAGCCCGCCGGTCAACGCCACCAGCAACCCCACCAGCGCATAGGCCAGGCGCTTGGGGTTGGAATGCAGCGGCGTCGAGGGGGAACCCGGCAGGCTGGGCTTCTCGTGGGGCTGCCAGTTGCGCGGGGCGTAGTGATCCATTGAAAGGCCTTGTGCCGGAAAGTTGAACAAGTGTGACGCAAAACCACGGCCAAACCCATATCCGCTGTGGAATCGGAACTGCTCGCAATAGCGTGGAGTCAGCCCTGTCGACGGTGACTGAAACGGCCTCATCGCGGGCAAGCCCGCTCCCACATTGACCGTGCCGTGCACAAGACCTGTGGGAGCGGGCTTGCCCGCGATGACGTCGGCCCAGGCACCGCAGGGCTTGAGGCAGACCACTGCCCCGCCCGATTCGTAAAAATTGTTTAAAGGTCATCTCGCCCGCAGCGGATGTTTCCCGCCGCCCGCCGATGCCAACCTTGCCGCACTTCTCAACTGCAAGGTGTTCGCTATGACCACGTCCAACCGTCGACGCTCCCTGCGTCCGTTAAAAAGCCTTCTGGCCGCCGCCCTGTTGCTGCCCGCCCTCGCCTTCGCCCAGGAACGCCCCTGGCCGGACGGCTCGCAGCTGGTGATTTCGGTGTCGATGCAATTCGAGACCGGCGGCCAGCCGGAAGGCGCCGAAAGCCCGTTCTCCGGCAGCCCGCTGCCCAAGGGCTACCCCGACCTGCCGGCGCAGACCTGGTTCGACTACGGCTACAAGGAAGGCCTGTGGCGGATGCTCGACCTGTGGGACCGTACCGGCATCAAGGTCACCTCCCATGTGGTCGGCGAAGCGGCGCTCAAGCACCCGGAACTGGCCAAGGCCATCGCCGAACGCGGCCACGAAGTGGCGGCCCATGGCATGCGCTGGGCCGATTCGTACAACATGAACTACGCCCAGGAAAAGCAGTTCATCGGCGACGGCGTGGCCGCCGTGGAGAAAATCACCGGCCAGCGCTCGGTGGGCTACAACGCCAACTGGCTGCGGCGCAGCCCCAACACGCTGAAGGTGCTGCAGGACCTGAACTTCACCTACCACATCGACGACGTCAGCCGCGACGAACCGTTCGTGACCCTGGTGCGCGGCCGCAAGTTCGCCGTGGTGCCGTACACCCTGCGCAACAACGACATCGTGCTGGTCGAGGGCCGGCACTTCTCCGCCGAGCAGTTCTACCAGCAGCTGGTGCTGGAGTTCGACCGCCTGTATGCCGAGGGCGCCGAGAAACGGCGGATGATGTCGGTCAGCCTGCACGACCGTATCGGCGGCACCCCAGCGATGGTCGAGGCCATGGAGCGCTTCATCCGTTACGCCCAGTCCCATCCGAAGGTGAGCTTCATGCGCAAGGACCGGATCGCGCAGATCGTGCTGACCGAGAAGGATCCGCTGATCGACGACAGCGAAGCGGCCTATAACCACTGAGGCTTGCGGCGAGGACGCTTCCTCGCCGTCATCGCAAATTCAGGCCCGCAGCATCATGTAGGCCGCCACCACCAGGCACACCCCGGCGAACCCCACCTGCAAGGCCCGCGCCGGCACCAGGTAGCAGAGCTTGCGGCCGATGATCATGCCGACGATGCTGGCGACGATGAACGCTGCGCCCACGTGATCGATCCGCACCCCGGCGTGGAACGCACCGGCCACGCCGATGGCGGAGATCAGGCTGATCACCATCAGCGACGTGGCGACGATGCCGCGCATCTGCACATCGGTCAGTTGCTTGAACGCCGGCACGATCAGAAAGCCGCCGCCGACGCCGAGCAGTCCCGACACCACGCCGGTCACCGCCCCCAGCGCCGCGAGGGTCGCGGTGCATTTGGCGGTCCAGGCCAGGCGTCCGGTCTGCTGGTTGAGCATGCAGTTCTTCTGCCCCCAACTGGCATGGCCGTGGTCGCTCGGCCCCTCTTCCTTGCGTTCGCGGCGCAGCATGCGCCCGGCCACCATCACCATCAGCAGGCTGAAGAGGATCATTAGGATCTTCTCCGGCAACTGATGGGCGAAGTAGATGCCCAGCGGCGAAAACACCGCCCCCAGCGCCGCGATCAACAACGCCGCACGGTAGCGCACCAGCCCGTGGCGCAAGCCGTCGATGGCGCCGACCGCCGCCGCGCTGCCCACCGCGAACAGCGCCACCGGCGCCGCTTGCGTCATGCTCCAGCCCAACCCCAGCACCAGCGCCGGCACGGCGAGAATCCCGCCGCCCGCGCCGGTCAGGCCGAGGATCAGCCCCATCACCACACCAAACAGACTTGCCAGCAACATAAGCGGATCTCAGTCGACTCTGGACAGGCCGGTCAGCCATTCGCGACCCTTGAGCATGCCGTTCCAGTAGAACCACGGCAGCAACGTCGCCTTCAGCCACCACGCCGAACGGCGCGGCACGGTCGGGTCGAGGGCGAAGGTCGGCAGCAGTTTGCCGCCGTAGCCGAACTCGGCGAGGATCACCTTGCCCTTCTCCACCGTCAGCGGGCACGACCCGTAGCCGTCGTACTTGAGCGGCAGCGGCTGGCCCTTGCGCAGGGCCAGCAGGTTCTGCGCGACCACCACGACCTGCTTGCGCACCGCCGCGGCGGTCTTGGCGTTGGCGGTGCCACAGATGTCGCCCAGGCCGAACACCTCGGGGTAGCGCGGATGCTGCAGCGTGTGCGGATTGACCTCGCACCAACCGGCCGCATCGGCCAAGGGGCTCTGCGCGATGAAGTCCGGGGCGACCTGCGGCGGCACGGCGTGCAGCAGGTCGAAGGCCTTCGCCTCGCGGGTGACGTTGCCGTCGGCGTCCTTGACCTCGAACCACGCGGTCTTCGCCGGGCCGTCCACCTTCACCAGGTTCGAATTGAACGCCAGCCGGGCGTTGTACTTCTCGATGTACTTCATCAGCGGCGGCACGAAGGTCGGCACGCCGAACAGCGCAGGTCCGGCCAGGTTGAACTCCACGTCGATGCCGTTCAGCACCGAAGACTGGAGCCAGTGATCGCAGGACAGGTACAGCGCCTTCTGCGGCGCGCCGGCGCATTTGATCGGCATCGCCGGCTGGGTGAACAACGCCTTGCCGCCGCGCAGGTTCTGCACCAGTTCCCAAGTGTAGGCCGCGTGCTGGTAACTGTAGTTGGAGGTGACGCCGTGCCGGCCGAGGCTTTCCTGCAGGCCTTCGATCTTCTCCCAGGCCAGGCGCAGGCCGGGGCAGACGATCAGGTTGCGGTAGCTGACGGTGCGGTCGTCGTTGAGGGTGAGCTGGCGCTTGTCCGGGTCGACGCAGGTCACCAGGGCCTGCACCCAGGTCGCCTGGCGCGGCAGCACCGACGTCATCGGCCGCGCGGTGTCCTTCACGTCGTAGGCGCCGCCGCCGACCAGCGTCCACGCCGGTTGGTAGTAATGGTGGGTGCTCGGTTCGATCACGGTGACTTTCAGGGTCGGGTCACGCTTGAGCAGGCTGGCGACGAAACCGATGCCGGCCGTACCGCCGCCGATGACCACGATGTCCGCACTGATGGAGGGGCCCCAGTGTTGGTCGTTCATTGCTTGTTCCTTTTGCTGCACGCAAGGATGGATGCGGGAGCGAGCCGGCGCGCGATGACGGCGCGACATTCGCCATCGACATGGCCTGAACCACCGCAATCGCGATCAGGCCCGCTCCCGCAGGTGCCGTGTTTCGTTATTGGGGTCCTGGCTGTTCCCAACTCTTGAGCACCGCGCCGCAGTACAGGCCCGAGAGGGTTTTCATCACCTGGATCACTTCGTGACTGGCGAGGCCGTAGAAAATGTACTTGCCTTCACGGCGGGTCGCGACCAGCCCTTCATCGCGCAGGATGCCCAACTGCTGGGACAGGGTCGGCTGACGCACGCCGGTCATCTTTTCCAGGTCGCCGACGTTGCGTTCGCCCTGGGTCAACTGGCACAGGATCAACAGCCGGTCCTCGTTGGCCAGGGCCTTGAGCAGCGAACAGGCCTTGGAGGCCGACGCCCGCAGTTGGGCGACTTCACATTCGGTCAGACTGGATTGCATTTGCAGGAAGCCTTCAACGTCACTTAAGCTGCGAACATTATGTTTTTACATAAAGTGTTGCAACCCATGACTGACTTCTCGTCCCCTTTCACAGGTTCATCTCCATGCCCGCACTGATTGAAGCCTTCCTCGACCCCGTCTCCTCGACCTACAGCTACGTGGTCTACGAGGCCGACGGCGGTCAGTGCGCGATCGTCGATCCGGTGCTCGACTACGACGGCGCCGCCGGCCGCACCTGCACCGCCCAGGCCGACAAGATCATCGCCTTCGTCCGCGCCCATGGCCTGCACGTGCAATGGCTGCTGGAAACCCACGCCCATGCCGACCACCTCTCCGCCGCGCCGTACCTGCGCCGGGAGCTGGGCGGCAAGATCGCCATCGGCCAGGCGATCAGCAAGGTGCAGGACGTGTTCAAGGCGCTGTTCAACCTGGAGCCGGAATTTTGCGTCGACGGCTCGCAGTTCGATCACCTGTTCGCCCCCGGCGAATCCTTCATGATCGGCGGCCTCAAGGCCACCGCCCTGCACGTCCCCGGCCACACGCCGGCGGACATGGCCTACCTGATCGACGGCGAGCAGATCCTGGTCGGCGACACCCTGTTCATGCCGGACGTCGGCACCGCCCGCTGCGACTTCCCCGGTGGCGACGCCCATCAATTGTTCAAGTCGATCCACAAGCTGCTGGCCTTCCCCGCCAGCGTCAAACTCTACGTCTGCCACGATTACCCGCCGGCCGGCCGCGGCCCGCAGTGCCAGACCACCGTCGGCGAACAGCGCAAAAGCAACATCCATGTGCACGACGGCATCGATGAGGCGGCGTTCGTCCAGATGCGCACCCGGCGCGACGCCGGGCTGGGCATGCCGACGCTGCTGCTGCCGGCGATCCAGGTGAACGTGCGGGCGGGCAACCTGCCGCCGGCGGAAAGCAACGGCGTGACGTACCTGAAAATTCCGCTCAATGCCTTTTGAGGCGGAATGCCCGACACCTTTGCGATTCTTTTTCCCACGGGTGCCGGCGATAGGGTCGAATTGAACGAAGCGTCCTCCATGCGGAAACTCGAATGCGCAAACATTCAATGGAGTTTTCGCAATATGGACATTCGCATCAACCACCGGGACATGACGCCGGATCAGAAATCCCGTTTCGTCAGGGCCGTCCTCACGCTGAAAAACGATGTCGACAGCGTGCTGCGGCCCGGACAGCAGAGCCGCTACGACGACTTCGTGCAGATCCACAAGAACTCGATGGGCAGGGGCAATCCGCTGGTTCCCAATCCCCACGCCACCCCTTTGTTCTACCCTTGGCACCGAGTCCTGCTGCGCCAGTTCGAACTGGCCCTGCAGTCCGCCGTCGACGACCCCGACATCACCCTGCCCTACTGGAACTGGCAGCTCACCGGCGCCGACAACCCCTTCACCTCGGACTTCATGGGCGCCAACGGCGACAATCTGGACCGGCAGCACCTGATCAGCGGCCCGTTCACCCTGGAGGCCAACCGGTTCAGGGTCGCCGTATGGGACACCGACATCGCTCCCACGCCGGACAACATCAGTCTGCGCCGCAACTTCGGGCAGGCCGGCAGGCTGCCCGGGCCGGACGAGGTGATCGACGTGCTCAATCGCCCCTCCTACCAGCAAGATGCCAACGGATGGGAATTGGTCTCCCAACGCCAGTTGCACAATCCGGTGCATGGCTGGATCGGCGGCAACATGGCGGAAGCGTCCTCCCCCAACGACCCGATCTTCTTCCTGCACCACTGCTACATGGACCTGCTGTGGGAACGCTGGAAGCAACAGCACCGCAGCAGCGGCAAGCCATTTGCGGAGCCGTTGCTGAATCAGACCCTGGTCTTCCACCCGGACAACGAACCGGCGCCGTGGCCGCAGACCTTCACCGTACAAGAGACGATCGACACGCAAGCGCTCAACTACAGGTACGCCTCCGTCTGACCGCCCGTGGGGCTCAACTGCCCAAGGTCAACCCGTTCGCCGGCAGCGGCAGCGCGGTCTTGTAGCGCACCTGCTTGAGCGCAAAGCTTGAGCGGATGTTCGCCACGCCCGGCACCTTGGTCAGAAAGTCCATCATGAAGCGCTCAAGCGACTGGATCGTCGGCACCAGCACCCGGATCAGGTAGTCCGGGTCGCCGGCCATCAAGTAGCACTCCATCACTTCGGGGCGGTCCGAGATCGCCTCTTCGAAATGCTGCAAGGCTTCCTCCACCTGCTTCTCCAGGCTCACATGGATGAACACGTTGACGTGCAGGCCCAAAAGATCCGCATCGAGCAAGGTCACCTGCTCGCGGATCACCCCCAGTTCCTCCATCGCCTTGACCCGGTTGAAGCACGGCGTCGGCGACAGGTTGACCGAACGGGCGAGGTCGGCGTTGGTGATGCGCGCATTCTCCTGAAGGCTGTTGAGAATGCCGATGTCGGTACGGTCCAGTTTGCGCATGAGACAAAACCACCTGTTTTTTATGTTTATGCAGATTTTCTATCTGCAAATGATCTTCAGCGCAACGAAACACAGAGAAATATTCTTCTTGGCCGGGCCTATGATTGTTGTAGGACAAAAATTCTTTTACCGAAGAACGACTGTCAGCTCACTACAAGAAATTCACAAGATCGAGCGTAGAAGCCATGACCCAAGCGTATGAACCGCTGCGTCTGCACGTGCCCGAACCCTCGGGCCGCCCAGGCTGCAAAACCGACTTCTCCTACCTGCATCTGACCGACGCCGGCACGATGCGCAAGCCTTCCATCGACGTAGAGCCCGCCGACACCGCAGACCTGGCCCGTGGCCTGATCCGCGTGCTCGACGACCAGGGCAACGCCCACGGCCCCTGGGCCGAAGACGTGCCGGTCGAGATCCTGCGCAAGGGCATGCGCGCCATGCTCAAGACGCGCATCTACGACAACCGCATGGTGGTCGCCCAGCGTCAGAAAAAGATGTCGTTCTACATGCAGAGCCTCGGCGAGGAAGCCATCGGCAGCGCCCAGGCCCTGGCGCTGAACATCGATGACATGTGCTTCCCGACCTACCGCCAGCAAAGCATCCTGATGGCCCGCGAAGTGCCGCTGGTGGATCTGATCTGCCAGTTGCTGTCCAACGAGCGCGATCCGCTCAAGGGTCGCCAGCTGCCGATCATGTACTCGGTCAAGGACGCCGGTTTCTTCACCATCTCCGGCAACCTCGCCACCCAATTCATCCAGGGCGTGGGCTGGGGCATGGCCTCGGCGATCAAGGGCGACACCAAAATCGCCTCGGCCTGGATCGGCGACGGCGCCACCGCCGAATCGGACTTCCACACCGCCCTCACCTTCGCCCACGTCTATCGCGCCCCCGTGATCCTCAACGTGGTCAACAACCAGTGGGCGATCTCCACCTTCCAGGCCATCGCCGGCGGTGAAGCCACCACCTTCGCCGGACGCGGCGTCGGCTGCGGCATCGCTTCCCTGCGCGTGGACGGCAACGACTTCGTCGCCGCCTTCGCCGCCTCCGCCTGGGCCGCCGAACGCGCCCGCCGGGGCCTGGGCCCGACCATGATCGAATGGGTCACCTACCGCGCCGGCCCGCACTCGACCTCCGACGATCCGTCCAAGTACCGCCCGGCCGA
This sequence comes from Pseudomonas sp. R25(2017), assembly GCF_002112565.1. Classification (NCBI taxonomy): domain Bacteria; kingdom Pseudomonadati; phylum Pseudomonadota; class Gammaproteobacteria; order Pseudomonadales; family Pseudomonadaceae; genus Pseudomonas; species Pseudomonas sp. R25(2017). The sequence continues at coordinate 45,764 of NZ_NEHZ01000013.1, read as the reverse complement.
CGACTGGAGCCACTTCCCGCTGGGCGACCCGATCGCTCGCCTGAAGCAGCACCTGATCAAGATCGGCCACTGGTCGGAGGAAGAGCACGCCGCCGCCAGCGCCGAGATCGAGGCCGAAGTCATCGCCGCCCAGAAGCAGGCCGAGCAGCACGGCACCCTCACCAGCGGGCAGATCCCGAGCGCCGCGACCATGTTCGAAGACGTATACAAAGAGATGCCGGAGCACTTGAAGCGCCAGCGTCAGCAGTTGGGGGTCTGAGATGAACGATCACAACAACAATATCCAGCTGGAAACCGCCATGACCACGACCACCATGACCATGATCCAGGCCCTGCGCTCGGCCATGGACGTGATGCTTGAGCGCGACGACAACGTCGTGGTGTTCGGCCAGGACGTCGGCTACTTCGGCGGCGTGTTCCGTTGCACCGAAGGCCTGCAGACCAAATACGGCACCTCGCGGGTGTTCGACGCACCGATCTCCGAGAGCGGCATCGTCGGCACCGCCGTGGGCATGGGCGCCTACGGCCTGCGCCCGGTGGTGGAAATCCAGTTCGCCGACTACGTGTACCCGGCCTACGACCAGATCATTTCCGAGGCGGCGCGCCTGCGCTACCGCTCGGCCGGCGAGTTCACCGCGCCGATGACCCTGCGCATGCCCTGCGGCGGCGGCATCTACGGCGGCCAGACCCACAGCCAGAGCATCGAGGCCCTGTTCACCCAGGTCTGCGGCCTGCGCACCGTCATGCCGTCCAACCCCTACGACGCCAAAGGCCTGCTGATCGCCTCCATCGAAAACGATGACCCGGTGATCTTCCTGGAGCCCAAGCGCCTGTACAACGGCCCGTTCGACGGCCACCACGACCGCCCGGTGACCCCGTGGTCGAAACACCCCGCCGCCCAGGTGCCGGACGGCTACTACACCGTGCCGCTGGACGTCGCCGCCATCACCCGTCCGGGCAAGGACGTGACCGTGCTGACCTACGGCACCACCGTCTACGTGTCGCAGGTGGCCGCCGAAGAGAGCGGCGTGGACGCCGAGGTCATCGACCTGCGCAGCCTGTGGCCGCTGGACCTTGAGACCATCGTCAAGTCCGTGAAGAAGACCGGCCGCTGCGTCGTGGTGCACGAAGCCACGCGCACCTGCGGTTTCGGCGCCGAGTTGGTGTCGCTGGTGCAAGAGCATTGCTTCCATCACCTGGAAGCCCCGATCGAGCGCGTCACCGGTTGGGACACCCCCTACCCGCACGCGCAGGAGTGGGCGTATTTCCCAGGGCCGTCCCGAGTGGGCGCGGCGTTGAAACGGGTCATGGAGGTCTGAATGGGCACGCACGTCATTAAAATGCCGGACATCGGCGAAGGCATCGCAGAAGTAGAACTGTCGCAGTGGCACGTCAAGGTCGGGGATCTGGTCGTCGAAGACCAGGTGCTGGCCGACGTCATGACCGACAAGGCCATGGTCGACATCCCGTCGCCGGTGCACGGCAAGGTCATCGCCCTCGGCGGGCAGCCAGGTGAAGTGATGGCCGTCGGCAGCGTGCTGATCAGCATCGAAGTCGAAGGCGCCGGCAACCTGAAGGAGTCCGCCGCGCCGGCTCCGGTCAAGGAAGCCCCGGCCCCCGTGGCGCCGAAGGTCGAGGCCGTCATCGAAAGCAAACCTGCCGCCGCACCGCGTCCGGCCGCCGTTTGCCAGGGCCCGATGGTGGCCCGCGAGGCCGGCGACCGTCCGCTGGCCTCCCCGGCGGTGCGCAAGCACGCGCTGGACCTGGGCATCCAGCTGCGCCTGGTGCGCGGTTCCGGCCCGGCCGGCCGGGTGCTGCACGAAGACCTCGACGCCTACCTGGCGCAAGGTCAGTCGAACGCTTCGGCGCCTGCCGCCAACGCTTACGCCCAGCGCAACGACGAAGAGCAGATCCCGGTGATCGGCATGCGCCGCAAGATCGCCCAGCGCATGCAGGAATCCACCCAACGCGCCGCGCACTTCAGCTACGTCGAGGAAATCGACGTCACCGCCATCGAAGAGCTGCGCGCGCACCTGAACGACAAGCACGGCGCCAGCCGCGGCAAGCTCACCCTGCTGCCGTTCCTGGTGCGGGCGCTGGTCGTCGCCCTGCGCGACTTCCCGCAGATGAACGCCCGTTACGACGACGAGGCCCAGGTCATCCACCGCCTCGGTGCGGTGCATGTCGGTGTCGCCACCCAGAGCGACGTCGGCCTGATGGTGCCGGTGGTGCGCCACGCCGAAGCCCGCAGCCTGTGGGGCAGCGCCGCAGAGATCGCCCGCCTGGCCAACGCCGCGCGCAACGGCAAGGCCAGCCGCGACGAACTGTCCGGCTCGACCATCACCCTGACCAGCCTCGGCGCGCTGGGCGGCATCGTCAGCACCCCGGTGCTGAACCTGCCGGAAGTGGCCATCGTCGGCGTGAACAAAATCGTCGAACGGCCGATGGTCGTCAAAGGCCAGGTGGTGATCCGCAAGATGATGAACCTCTCCAGCTCCTTCGATCACCGCGTGGTCGACGGCATGGACGCGGCGCTCTTCATCCAGGCCATCCGTGGCCTGCTCGAACAACCCGCGACCCTGTTTGTGGAGTGAGGCACGCATGCAAACCCTGAACACCACCCTGCTGATCATCGGCGGCGGCCCCGGCGGCTACGTGACGGCGATCCGCGCCGGCCAGCTCGGCATCTCGACCATCCTGGTCGAAGGCCGCTCGCTGGGCGGCACCTGCCTGAACATCGGCTGCATTCCGTCCAAGGCCCTGATCCATGTGGCCGAGCAGTTCCAGCAGACGCAGCACCACAGCCAGCATTCGGCGCTGGGCATCAGCGTCGGCGCGCCGACCCTCGACATCGGCAAGAGCGTCGAGTGGAAGGACGGCATCGTCGACCGCCTGACCACCGGCGTGGCGGCGCTGCTGAAGAAGAACAAAGTGCAGGTCATCAATGGCTGGGCCAAGGTCATCGACGGCAAGACCGTCGAGGTCGGCGACACCCGCATCCAGTGCGAACACCTGGTGCTGGCCACCGGCTCGAAGACCGTCGACCTGCCGATGCTGCCGATCGGCGGGCCGATCATCTCGTCCACCGAAGCCCTGGCGCCCACGTCGGTGCCCAAGCGCCTGATCGTGGTCGGCGGCGGCTACATCGGCCTGGAACTGGGCATCGCCTACCGCAAGCTCGGCGCCGAAGTCAGCGTGGTCGAGGCCCAGGACAGGATCCTGCCGGCCTACGACGCCGAACTGACCCAACCGGTGCACGAAGCCCTCAAGCAACTGGGCGTGAAGCTGTACCTCAAGCACAGCGTCCTGGGCTTCGACGGCAAACTGCAAGTGCGCGACCCGAACGGCGAAACCCTGAACCTGGAAACCGACCAGGTGCTGGTGGCCGTCGGCCGCAAGCCCAACACCCAGGGCTGGAACCTCGAAGCGCTGAACCTTCAGATGAACGGCGCCTCGATCAAGATCGATAGCCGCTGCCAGACCAGCATGCGCAACGTCTACGCCATCGGCGACGTGGCCGGCGAGCCGATGCTGGCCCACCGCGCCATGGCCCAGGGCGAAATGGTCGCCGAGCTGATCAGCGGCAAGACCCGCGAGTTCAACCCCACCGCCATCGCCGCCGTGTGCTTCACCGACCCGGAGCTGGTGGTGGTCGGCAAGACGCCGGACGAGGCCAAGGCCGCAGGGCTGGACTGCATCGTGTCGAGCTTCCCGTTCGCGGCCAACGGCCGGGCCATGACGCTGGAGTCCAAAAGCGGCTTCGTGCGGGTGGTCGCCCGCCGCGACAACCATGTGATCGTCGGCTGGCAAGCGGTCGGCGTCGGCGTGTCGGAGCTGTCCACGGCGTTTGCCCAGAGCCTGGAGATGGGTGCGCGGCTGGAAGACATCGGCGGCACCATCCACGCCCACCCGACCCTGGGCGAGGCGGTGCAGGAAGCGGCGCTGCGGGCCTTGGGGCATGCCTTGCACATTTGATTCAGGAAGATAGAGGGGGGGCAGTGATGGCCCCCTTCGCGGGCAAGCCCGCTCCCACAGGTTTTGTGTCGTGAACACTGATGCGGCGGGCTGATTCCTACAGGGGATCAGGCTGCCCGCAGAATCTGCGGTCACCGCAAGGCCTGTGGGAGCGGGCTTGCCCGCGATTTCTCAAGGGCGACACGATTTATCTGCCCGTCATCCGATAGTCCGGGCTGCGAAACCGGATCAGAATGAAGTATTGTTGTGCCCATCCAAAAAAACGTCAGAAGCCTTGACCGTTTCGACGGTTGTTCAGTGATAGAGGGTGTCATGGGTAACGAAAGCATCAATTGGGACAAGCTGGGTTTTGACTACATCAAGACCGACAAACGCTATCTGTCGTACTTTCGCAACGGCGAGTGGGACAAAGGCACCCTGACCGAAGACAACGTGCTGCACATCAGCGAAGGCTCCACCGCCCTTCACTATGGCCAGCAGTGCTTCGAAGGCCTGAAGGCCTACCGTTGCAAGGACGGCTCGATCAACCTGTTCCGCCCGGACCAGAACGCCGCCCGCATGCAGCGCAGCTGCGCCCGCCTGCTGATGCCGCACGTGTCCACCGAGCAGTTCATCGAGGCGTGCAAGCAAGTGGTCCGCGCCAACGAGCGCTTCATCCCGCCGTACGGCACCGGCGGCGCGCTGTACCTGCGTCCGTTCGTGATCGGCGTGGGTGACAACATCGGCGTGCGCACCGCGCCGGAGTTCATCTTCTCGGTGTTCGCGATCCCGGTCGGCGCCTACTTCAAGGGCGGCCTGACCCCGCACAACTTCCAGATCTCCACCTTCGACCGCGCCGCCCCGCAAGGCACCGGCGCCGCCAAGGTCGGCGGCAACTACGCGGCCAGCCTGATGCCGGGCTCCCAGGCCAAGAAGGCGCACTTCGCCGACGCCATCTACCTGGATCCGCTGACCCACAAGAAAATCGAGGAAGTCGGTTCGGCCAACTTCTTCGGGATCACCCACGACAACAAGTTCGTCACCCCGAACTCGCCGTCGGTGCTGCCGGGCATCACCCGCCTGTCGCTGATCGAACTGGCCAAGACCCGCCTGGGCCTGGAAGTGGTCGAAGGCGACGTGTTCATCGACAAGCTGTCGGACTTCAAAGAAGCCGGCGCCTGCGGCACCGCCGCCGTGATCACCCCGATCGGCGGCATCAGCTACCAGGACCACCTGCACGTGTTCCACAGCGAAACCGAAGTCGGCCCGGTCACCCAGAAGCTCTACAAAGAGCTGACCGGCGTGCAGACCGGCGACATCGAAGCGCCGGCGGGCTGGATCGTCAAGGTCTGACCTGACGCCCGGCAACGCAAAAGCCCCTCTCCGAGCGATCGGTGAGGGGCTTTTTAATGCCCGTACGTCAGCCTTTCGGCGTGCCGCAGGTCAGGCGCTGCGCAGTTCGACGGTCAGGTGCGACAGCTCATGCACCGGCGCCAGACGCTCGCGGATCGCCTCGGCGCTGACGCCGGCGGCCGCCACCACGCTGACGATGGCCGCCCGCGCCTGCGGGCCGACCTGCCAGACGTGCAGGTCGCTGATGCGCACATCGTCCGAGGCTTCCAGCAGCTCGCGGATCTCTTCGGCCACCGGCTCGTCGGTGGCGTCGAGCAGCACGGCGGCGCTGTCGCGCATCAGGGTGTACGCCCACTTGGCGATGACCACGGCGCCGACGATGCCCATCACCGGATCCAGCCACACCCAACCCAGATACCGGCCCGCCAGCAGCGCGGCGATGGCCAGCACCGAGGTCAGCGCGTCGGCCAGTACGTGCATGTAGGCCGAGCGGAGGTTGTTGTCGTGATGGTGATGATGAGCATGGTCGTGGCCGTGTTCATGGTGATGCCCGTGGTCATGGCCGTGATGGCCCATCAACATGAAGGCACTGACCAGGTTGACCGCCAACCCCACCACCGCGATCACCGTGGCTTCGCCGAAGGCCACCGTGGTCGGCTGGAACAGGCGCAGGGCCGATTCGCCGGCGATGCCGAGCGACACCAGCCCCAGCACCATGGCCGACGCGAAGCCGGCCAGGTCACCGACCTTGCCGGTGCCGAAACTGTAGCGGCGGTTGCTGGCGTTGCGCCGGGCGAACCCATAGGCCGCCGCCGCAATGCCCAAGGCGCCGGCGTGGGTCGCCATGTGGAAACCGTCGGCCAGCAGCGCCATGGAGCCGGTGACATACCCGGCGGCGATTTCGCCGATCATCATCACGAAGGTCAGCGCCACCACCCACAGGGTGCGGCGGGCGTTCTCGTCGTGGGAGGCGCCGAGGAACTGATGGTCGTGGGCGAAGCGTTGAGCGTTGGGCGTCATGGCGTGTGGGCTCACTTTGAATAACGGCGGATGGCTTGCAGCAACTCTTCCACGCCTTGGGCGCGGGCTTCGTCGCTGAGGTCGGGGTGGGCGACGTGCTCACGGGCATGGGCCTCGATGAACTGCTCCATCAGGCCGTTGACCGCCCCACGGATCGCCGCCATCAGGTGCAGGGTCTTGCCGCAGTCGGCCTCGGCCTCCAGCGACCGCTCCACCGCCTGCACCTGGCCGGCGATGCGCCGCACCCGGTTGAGCAGCTCGGTCTTGTGTTCGTGCGTGTGCGACATACCTATACCCCCTACACCTATATTGGGCGCGATGATCGCCGTTCGGCCCGGGCCTGGCAAGGTGGTTTTCGGGGGAAGGGATGAATGGAGGGCCGCGAGATCCCTGCTCCGGTCTCAGCCTGCATTACCTTTACCGGCGCCATCGTCAGCAGGCTGGCTCCCACAGAGGGGCGCGGGTGGATGCTGAATCTGAGTTCACCGCAGTACCCTGTGGGAGCCAGCCTGCTGGCGATGGCGTCAGTGAGGGCACCACAGGGCTGGACGGCCTGCCCCCCCCCCCCGAAAAACCAAGCATCATTTCAGCATCATCCGCCAGGCTACGTTGCCTTGCGCCTTTGCCTACAACTGCGCCAGAATCCGCCGGCTTGTGCGGTTTGGGGGGCGTCGGTAACTTGATTCGCGTCACTGAAGGGTCAGTGATCGGGTTTAGTCGCCCGACGTCTCACGAATTGTAAAGCAGCCATTCAGGCGGGTTTTTCAGTACCTGCTCTCTATGGTGGCTGTACGCAGGGCGCCTTCGGGCGCGCCGGATTCGTGAGACCTGCCGGTCGACTAACCTGCGTACAGCCGCCTCCCCCTCGATTAGTCGCGACGGGTGGGCAGCCTTAATCTTCGAGGTCTCACATATGTTCAAGTACACGCCTAATCCGCCAGAAGCAGAAACAGACGAATCCGATCCAACGTCGCCCTACTCCACCCCCGACTCCCGCAAGCTCCACGAAGCCGCCGAGCGCGCCCTCGACCACTACCTCAAGCCTGAAGCCCCGAAACGACGAAGATCCCGGCCGATGTTCCTCATCGCCCCGGACATGGATCAGGAATCCCTGCTGGCCCACGCCTGCGAATCCATGGCCTCGGCCAACACCCTGCTCAACGACTTCGCCGCCCTGCTGGAACCGCCCTACCGCAACACCGTGCTGGGCATCGCCCAAGTGGTGATGCTGGGTGAACTGGCCGTCAACCGCGCCCTCGACAACATCGATCCGCCCAACCGCTGAGCAACCCCGTGGCGAGGGCGCTCGTTCCTCGCCACACACCGGGAGAACCGACCATGCCTCATCAACCAGATGCGCACGTCGTCGCGGCCCTGATGGCCATCGGCCTCAACGAGCGGGATCACCGCTGGGCCCAAAGAACCTGCCTGGCGCTCTACGAAAGTGAAAGGGAATCGGTGGTGGCGTCCGCCGTGCAGGCACTCGGACAGCTCGATGCGCTGGATCCGGAACAACTGTTGCCCACGCTCGAACGGCTGAAACGCCGGTTCCCGTCATGGGAAACCTCAGCGTTCCACCGGCTGGAAGCAAAGGCGATGGCCGCCTGAAAGACCGCGTCTTCGTTCATCGCGAGCAGGCTCGCTCCCACAGGGTGACTGCACTCCTCTGTGGGAGCGAGCCTGCTCGCGATGACGTCGGCCCACCGACCGCCAAACATGAGCCCTGGCTCAATCCTCCCGCGTCAACACTTCCAGCAACTCAATCTCAAACACCAGGTTCGAGTTCGGCGGGATCTTGCCCATCGTGCGCTCGCCGTACCCCAGGTGCGCCGGCACCAGCAGTTTGCGCTTGCCGCCCACTTGCATGCCCATCAGGCCTTGGTCCCAGCCCTTGATCACCCGACCGGTGCCGATCACGCACTGGAACGGCTTGCCCCGGCTCCAGGACGAGTCGAACTCGGTGCCGTCCTCCAGCCAGCCGGTGTATTGGGTGGTGATCAATGCGCCTTTGACGGCGGCCTTGCCTTCGCCCACCTGCAGATCGATAACTTGAAGCTGTTCGTTCATGGCAGTGCTTTATTCCGAGTATTGAGCGGAGGCTTTTCTCAGAAAAACACTCGCTCGGCAACTCATTACATGGCCCCGGCGTCCGGATGGCCCTGCTTCCAGGCCATGCTTTTGTCCTGCTTGTCTTTGGCATCCACGGCGAAGTCCTTGTCGAAAATCGCCTCTGTCACGATTGAAGTGTTGGCACTGCGCTTCTTGTCGGCGACCACGCCAATCTGACTGCCTATTGTGAATTCAGTAAAACGCGACGGGGGAATGCCATGCAGATCCAGGAGTTTGACGGTATCGCCTTCACGCACTTCGATCTGTTTTTTCTTCGCATCGACGCTGACGACTTCAAGGGGGGAAATCGTTATCAGCGTCGGATCCCACGCATAAATGCCGCCGCTGCCTACACACGTCTGGCTGGTGGGCTGTATCTCACCGTCCGCCAGACGATGAGGCTCTTTGTTGCAGTCGACGAAAATGCCTGACTGGTCGGATGTCGCCAGCCCCAGGTACTTTTCACCGGTGGGCAACTTCAAGATCTGTTCGCCCTGGGCGCCATAGGCCAGCAACGTCAACATCAGCGTGATCACGTGTTTATTCATCACACACCTGCCATCGATCCAATCAGTGTTGCCGTCACGGAAGCCAGTCGAAGCGCTTCCGGGCGATCCGTGTGCCGTCAGGTATTTCATATCCGATGTAGGACACTTGTTTCTTGGGTATCTGGTAAACATTGCCGAACGAGTCATAACGCTGCGGTTGGCTGTTTGTCCTCATCAGCACTTTTTGCACCAGCACGTAATACGTCGTGTCGGTTTCGATGAGCAGTACGGCTTCCGTCGCGCTGTCTTTTGTCTGTAGAGGCTGCCCAAGCACCGCAGGGAAAACCTTCGCGTACTTTTCCTCGAAATGCAGTTGAACGGGGCGCAGCACACCGCCGTCCCGCACCTGCTGCGCCTGCAAGGTGCCGAAATACTCGGCCAGACTGGCTGTGCCCCATAAGCCGCCGACCAGAAACAGCACAAACAGCACTTTATGAATGAAATGCCAGAACGGTTTCTGATCAAGCGCCCAGGCACTGTTCAGCCCGACGTAAACAATGGCTCCCACCGCCAGAATGATCGGAACCCACACGCCGAACAGCTTCGCGGCCGTCCAAGCGAACGCAAGATAAAAATAAATGGAGATGTCCAGCGAGATCAGGGAAATGCCGAACGTCTTGAAGTAATAAAACAGATGCAGCCAGGAATAGAAAAACAGATAGGCGCCAAACAAGAGGGTCGGCCCGCCGAAGTGAGTGGACAACGGCGAACCGTCTGCCGAAGGCACTCCCGCTGTCGTGCTTGGCTGAGTCACACCGATAGTCTCCCTGCCAAAGGCCTGTGGCCGCGTTCATTGCATAACCGACAAGTCTAGTGCCGATCAGGAAGAATGCGATGCATCCCAATTGTCGTGTGATTTAAGATAGCCACCCGCCATCACTCTCGGACCGATACGCCATGACGGCAGCGCTTGAATGACTCAATTCTGGATCAGCCTGGCCCTCGGCACCGTCATGCTGGCTGTGATCATTGTCTTGATCCGGCGCGAGCGAGCCTTGCGCCGGCAGCTCGCCGAGTACCGCGAACTGCTGACCCGCGCCGCCGAGGGCCCGCACATCCGGCAGGACGGCGACGCCGAGCGTTTCAAGCGCAGTCAGTATTTTGCCCGGATCGGCACCTGGGATTGGGAGGTCGACACGGACCGGTTGTATTGGTCGGACGCGATCTTCGGCATGTTCGGGTTCAAGATCGGTGAAGTGACGCCCTCCTACGCGCTGTTCTGCTCCTGCGTGCATCCGGACGACCGCGCCAAGGTGCGGGCCGGCGAGCTGCGGTGCCTGGAGACCGGCGAGAACCACGACGAGGAATACCGTGTGGTCTGGCCCGACGGCACCATCCGCTGGCTGCGGGAAACCGGCAACGTGGTGAAGAACGACCACGACACGATGATCAAGATGATGGGCGTGGTGCGCGACATCACCGAGGAGAAGGCCTCGGCCAGTTACCTTCAGCACCTGGCCCACTTCGACCCGCTGACGGGCCTGCCCAATCGCCTGGTGCTGGAGGAACGCCTGTCTCAGGCGCTGGAGCAGGCGCGGCTCACCGCGACCCGTGTGGCCCTGGTGTTCGTGGACCTCAACGGCTTCAAGGCAATCAACGACCGTTACGGCCACGCCGCCGGCGACCGCGTGCTGATCACCACCGCCACCCGCCTCAAGCGCATCCTGCGCGCCAGCGACACTGTCGCGCGGATCGGCGGCGACGAGTTCGTGGTCATCCTCCAGGGCCTGGCGCCGGGCCTGAACCTGCCGGACGAAGCCCGCCGCATCTGCCAGAAGATCTTCGTCGAACTGTCCCCGCCGATCACCATCGGCAACGACCAGCGCCACATCGGCAGCAGCCTGGGGGTCGCGGTGTTTCCCGACCATGCGCCGACCATGGATCGCCTGCTGCACATCGCTGACCTCGCGATGTACGAGGCCAAGCGCAGCGGGAACAATCAGTATCGGTTGGGGGGCGGTCAGGTGTTGAGCGGCACTCGCGTCGAGTGACGCTCAGGATTTGGGTGTGCAATCAGTCTTCCCTGACCAAGTGCGGCCACAGGCTCAACGCACCACCGGCTGAATCTCAACAATGGTCCCGTTGGTGATCATCACCATCACGTATTTGTCGTCGATCTGTACCCATTGCGCCTGTGGCTCGGGATCCCTGAGGCCTTTGCGGCGCCAGTCGGTGATTGCCTTTTCGTTGCGTTGGTAGAGGTCCGGAGCGCGGTCGTGGACCTTCAAGGCGCGGTTGCCGGTCGGGGACTGCACGCTCGGGGCGCTGGAGGTCTCGGCCGCTTGCAGGGGTGTTCCGGTGGCGGCGAGGCCGGCGGCCAGGGCCAGGGTGGCGATCAGGGTTTTGCTGTTCATCGGTGAAGCTCCTGGGTAGGCGGATACCTGAACTCCGACTGTGGAGCGCCGGAATCATTCCTTGCGGATTGCGAATGGCTGGACAGTGTAGTCGCCGACACGGCCGCCATGCCTTGCAGGGCCAGCGCCCACAGGGTCCTCGCTCAATCCGTGAACGACACAAACCTGTGGGAGCCAGCCTGCTGGCGATGGCGCCCGTCGAGGCGCCGCGCAGGGTTCAGCGTTCAACCCGCACAGGGCTCAGAACAGTTCGCTGAAGGGAATGAAACGCAACGGGTCGCCCGCACGGTGGGTCGTATGCTCGGGGATCTCCGCCAGGCCGTCCGCCCAGGTCGCGCCCAGCAGCACGCCGGAGCTCTGGTTCGGGTACAGCACCGCCCGTCCCGCCTCCAGCCGCACCCGCAGGTACTCGCGGCGACTGCCGGGCTTGGGCCAGTCGAAGCCGGCGGCCACCGTGACGCTCAGCGGCATCACCTCTTCCACGCCCTGGATGCGCAGCAGATACGGCCGCGCCAGCAAGCCGAACGTCACCAGCGCCGACGTCGGATTGCCCGGCAGGCCGATCACCGGCACGGCGCCGAAGCGGCCCACCGTCAGCGGCTTGCCGGGTTTGATCGCCAACTTCCACAGCAGCGGTTTGCCGTCGTCGCGCAGCACCTGGCCGAGGCAGTCGGCATCCCCCGCCGACACGCCGCCGGTGGTGAGGATCAGGTCCGCGGCCACCTGCAACTGCTCAAGCTTGAGCCGTGTCTGCGCCGGACGGTCCGGCAGGATGCCGGCGTCGATCACCTCGCAGCCCAGCTCGCCCAACCAATGGCTGAGCAGCGTGCGGTTGCTGTTGTAGATGCTGCCGGGGCGCAGCGGTTGGCCGGGCTCGACCAGTTCATCACCGGTGGACAGCAACGCCACCCGCGGGCGGCGCACCACCGGCAGGTGCGTCATGCCTTGCCCCGCCGCCACCGCCAACTCGAACGGCCCCAGGCATTTGCCCGCGCGCAGCAGCACATCGCCGGCCCGGTTTTCCTGGCCTTGGGGGCGGATGTTCTGGCCGGCCTTCAGCGGTTGCAGAAAACGCACCCGGCCGTCCTCCAGCACTTCGGTGTTCTCTTGCATCTCCACGCAGTCGGCCCCCGGCGGCACCGGCGCGCCGGTGAAGATCCGCGCGCAGGTGCCGGGCAGCAGCGCATCCGGCGCCAGACCGGCATAGGCCCGCTGGGACACGGCCAGTGGCTGGCGGTGCAGGTCGGCCAAGCTCAAGGCGTAGCCGTCCATGGCGCTGTTCGGCCAGGGCGGCAGGTCCAGGGTCGCCACCAGGTCGCTGGCCAGCACCCGTCCCCTCGCCTCGTCGAGCGGCACCGGTTCGCTGTCCGGCAGACGTTGCGCGTCGGCCATCGCCAACAATTGGTCGAGGGCTTCCTCGACCGGCATCAACGGCGCGCGGCTCATCCGCGCGGCCCGCAGGCCTGCACCGGCTTGAGGTGCGGGACGAAATTGCACGGGCGGTGACGGTTGTCCAACTGCTCGGCCAGGATGCCTTCCCACGCGGTGCGGCAGGCGCCGGTCGAGCCCGGCAGGCAGCACACCAGGGTGCCGTTGGACAGCCCGGCCAGCGCACGGCTCTGCACGGTGGAGGTGCCGATGTCGAGAATCGAGATGGCGCGGAACAGCTCGCCGAAGCCGTCGATCTGCTTGTCCAGCAGGCAGGCCACCGCTTCCGGCGTGCTGTCGCGGCCGGTGAACCCGGTGCCGCCGGTGATCAGCACCACCTGGATGCCGTCGTCGGCGATCCAGTTCGCCACCTGGGCGCGGATCTTGTACAGGTCATCCTTGAGCAGGTTGCGCTCGCTGAGGGTGTGGCCGGCCTCCAACAGACGGCTGACCAGCAACTGGCCGGACGTGTCGCTGGCGTAGTCGCGGGTATCGCTGACCGTCAGCACGGCAATATTCAGGGGAACGAACAGGGCATCCGATTTGGCACTCACGGGAATTCTCCGGCAGTTATCGATTCAACTGAACCAGAGCCTAAGTGCCACTTATGAGGAGTGTCTAATCACTCTAACCAACCGCTCTATCGACCCGCTCTATCGACCGTTTCCGGCCTGTTGCGACCCTCGTCCGCCCCCCTGGGAACGGGCCCGATAGAGACCGTCGATAGGCCGTTAAAAACCTCCGATTGGACGCACGGCGCGACGGATGGGATCGTGGCGCCCTGCGCGGCCCGTGCGCACTGCGCATCTGCGTCAATACTCATACCCACTTTCCCATCGAGCAGGTGCCGTCATGGACATCAAACAACTCAAGTTCCTGATCGCGCTGGACGAGACCCGCCACTTCGGCCAGGCCGCCGCCCGCTGCCACATCACCCAGCCGACCCTGTCGATGCGCCTGCGCAACCTGGAAGATGAACTGGATCTGGTGCTGGTCAACCGCGGCCAGCGCTTCGAAGGCTTCACCCAGGCCGGCGAACGGGTGCTGGCCTGGGCCCGCACGCTGCTGGCCGCCCACGACGGGCTGTTCGCCGAGGCCGCCGCGTGCCGGGGGCAACTGGTGGGCAGCCTGCGCCTGGGCCTGGTGCCGCTGAGCAACTTCAACCCGGTCAATTACATCCAGGGCCTGTCGGGCACGTTCCCGGAGCTGAAGTACAGCCTGACGTCGATGAGCTCGGACGAAATCATCGAGAACCTGGGCAACAACCAGCTGGACCTTGGGGTGTGCTACCTGGATCACGTCAACCCGAACTATTTCGAGTTCTTCGAGATCGGCGAGACCCGCGTCGGCCTGCTCTACGACACCCGCCACTTCCACTTCGACGGCCCGGAAATGAGCTGGGAGGACGCCGCCGAACTGCCGCTGGGCATGATCACCACCGGCATGCACTACCGCAAATCCATCGACCTGAGCTTCCGCAGCCGCGGGCTCAACCCGCAGCCGATCATGGAAAGCGATTCGACCTATCAGCTGCTGCAGGCGATCCACCAGGGCTTCTGCTGCTCGATCATGCCGCTGGACAGCGGGCTGGAAGAGCCCATCGAACACCTGGCCTTCATCAACCTGCCGGACGCCAGCGTGCTGGCCCCGCTGGGGCTGGTGATGCGCAAGACCGAGCCGCGTTCGGCCATCGCCGAGAAGTGCTTCGCCGAGGCGCGGCGGATGTTCGGGATTCAAGCGCCCGGGGTTTGAGAAGCTGATCCTGAAACCACCTGCTGTCCACCATCATCGACCAATCCAATCACCGCATCGGAACAAGCGATTGGACGCACTTCGAGGACCTCCGTAGCCTGATCCCCATTCAGCGCTGCGAGGCTTTTTCCGATGGTGTGCCCGATTGAACCGACCGCAAACGACAGCGCCACCGACGCCCCGGCGCCGGTGGCCTACCGTGAATACCTGGACGATGCCCCGGTGTCCCACGCCGCCCTGGCGGCGGAGATCGCCCTGGCCATCACCTACAACGGCCTGAGCCAGGCGGTGATGATGGTCTCGCCGGGCGACGTCGAGGATTTCATCCGCGGCTTCAGCCTGAGCAACGGGATCATCGACAGCCCCGACGAAATCTACGACATCCGCCTGACCCGGTTCGACCAGGCCTGCCAGGCCGACGTGCAGATCTCCAGCCGCGCGTTCTGGGCGCTCAAAGATCACCGCCGGCAGATGGCCGGCACCAGCGGCTGCGGCCTGTGCGGCGTCGAGGCGCTGGAGCAGGCGTTGCCGCAACTGGAGATCCTGCCGCCGGCCCCGTTGCCGCCGGCCGCGCACCTGGCCGGCATCCGCCAGCGCATCGAACAGGCCCAGCCGATGGCCCGCAGCAGCGGCGCCCTGCACGCGGCGCTGTACTTCGGCGCCGAGGGCGAACCCTTGCTGTGCCGCGAAGACATCGGCCGCCACAACGCCCTCGACAAGCTGATCGGCGCGATGCGCTTCGCCGGCCTCGACCCTCGCCAGGGCTTCGTCGCGGTCACCAGCCGCTGCAGCCTGGAGCTGATCCACAAGGCCGTGCGTGCCCGCCTCGGCACGCTGGTCAGCCTCTCGGCACCCACCGCGCTGACTGTGCGCTGGGCGCGCCGGCACCGGCTCAACCTGATCCACATCCCCCACCGCAGCGCCCCGAGAATCTACAGCCCGATCCAGGAGCAACCCGAATGAGCGACACCCTCACCCACCTCGACGACCAGGGCCGGGCCAACATGGTCGATGTCACCGACAAGGCGCCGACCCGGCGTGAAGCCAGCGCCCAGGCCTGGGTGCACATGCGCCCTGAGACCCTGCGGATGATCCAGGCCAACGGCCACCCCAAGGGCGACGTGTTCGCCGTGGCGCGGATCGCCGGGATCCAGGCAGCCAAGCGCACCCACGAGCTGATCCCGCTGTGCCATGCGCTGCTGCTCAGTTCCATTCACGTCGAACTCAAGGCCTGCGAGCCGGACCGGGTGCAGATCGTCGCCACCTGCCGCCTCACCGGCCAGACCGGCGTCGAGCTCGAAGCGCTGACCGCCGCCAGCGTCGCCGCGCTGACGATCTACGACATGTGCAAGGCAGTGGACCGGGCGATGGTCATCGGCGACATCCGCCTTCTGAGCAAACAGGGCGGCCGCTCCGGCCACTTTCAATGGGAGACCCCGCAATGATCCTGATCAACTACTTCGCCAGCTACCGCGACCGCCTCAACCTGGGCGGCGAAAAGATCCCCGCCAGCGACGCCTTGGCCTGCGTCGAGGACGTGCGGCAGATGCTCATGGCCCGCGGCGAGCTGTGGCGCGAGGTGCTCGGCGCCGGCAACCTGATGTGCGCGGTGAACCAGGAGCTATGCCAGACCGACCAGGCGATCGAGGACTTCGACGAGATCGCGTTCTTTCCGCCGGTCACTGGAGGCTGAGGCATGGGGGTTCGAGTCCAGCGCAAAAGCTTCGATGCCGGCCAGTTGATCGCCGACCTGCACGCCCGGAATCCGCGGGTGGGCGCAGTGGTGAACTTCATCGGCTACGTGCGTGACCTGAACGTCGGCCAGCCGGTGAGCGAGCTGTTTCTGGAGCACTATCCGGGCATGACCGAGAAGTCCTTGGCGCAGATCGCCGAACAGGCCCGCGAGCGCTGGCCGCTGCTGGCGGTGGAGATCGTGCACCGGGTGGGCGCGCTGACGGTGACCGAGCCGATCGTGTTCGTCGGCGTCAGCAGCAAGCACCGGCATGCGGCGTTCGAGGCCTGCGCGTTCATCATGGACGTGCTCAAGACCCGCGCGCCGTTCTGGAAACGGGAGACCACGCCGGCCGGCGCGCATTGGGTCGAGGCCCGGGAGAGCGATCAGTCCGCCGCGTTCCGCTGGAGCCTGGCCCACGCTTGAGTTCGGCATCAGGACTGGATCGGCGGAATGTGCCTCGTGGCGAGGGAGCAAACGCCCTCACCACACATGCAGGCCCTTCCCATTCCCACTGAAAAAGCGCAGCGCCCGCTCACGCACTCCCTCGCTTCACAAAAGCCTGATTAGATAGGCGCTCCAAACACCTCGTCCAGGAGCCGCCGGTGAGCGATACGCCCCCCAAGGATCTGCCCAAACCCGACCCCGTCAGCCTGCGCCAGGCCTGGCGCTTCTGGCTCAAGCTGGGCTGCATCGGTTTCGGCGGCCCGGCCGGGCAGATCGCGATCATGCATCAGGAGCTGGTGGAGCGCCGGCGCTGGATCTCCGAGAAGCGTTTTCTGCACGCGCTCAACTACTGCATGCTGCTGCCCGGCCCCGAGGCCCAGCAACTGGCGACGTACATCGGCTGGCTGCTGCACCGCACCTGGGGCGGCGTGGTGGCCGGGGCGCTGTTCGTGCTGCCGTCGCTGTTCCTCCTGATCGGTCTGTCGTGGGTGTACATCGCCTTCGGTGACGGGCCGGCGGTGGCCGGGGTGTTTTACGGGATCAAGCCGGCGGTCACTGCCATCGTCCTGCACGCGGCCCACCGCATCGGCTCTCGGGCCCTGAAGAACGCCTGGCTGTGGGCGATCGCCGCAGCCGCCTTCGTGGCGATCTTCGCCTTCAACGTGCCCTTTCCGCTGATCGTGCTGGGCGCCGCGCTGATCGGCTACGTCGGCGGCCGCTGGGCGCCGCAACGATTCACGGCCGGCGGCCATCGCAGCGGTGAGAAATCCTACGGTCCGGCCCTGATCGATGACGACACCCCGCCGCCCGAGCATGCCCGATTCAATCCGGGGAAACTGCTGCGCCTGGCGTTGGCCGGCGCCGCGCTGTGGTGCCTGCCGATGGCGCTGCTGACCGCGCTGTTCGGCTGGCACGGCACGTTCACGCAGATGGGCTGGTTCTTCACCAAAGCGGCGCTGCTCACATTCGGCGGCGCCTATGCGGTGTTGCCTTACGTGTATCAGGGAGCGGTCGGCCACTACGGCTGGCTGACGCCCGCGCAGATGATCGACGGCCTGGCGTTGGGCGAGACCACGCCGGGGCCGCTGATCATGGTGGTGGCGTTCGTGGGCTTCGTCGGTGGCTACGTGCAGCCGGCCTTCGGCCCGGAACACGCGTTCGCCGCCGGGGCGCTCGCCGCCGCGCTGGTGACCTGGTTCACCTTCCTGCCTTCGTTCCTGTTCATCCTGGCGGGCGGGCCGCTGGTGGAGTCGACCCACAACGAACTGAAGTTCACCGCGCCGCTCACTGCGATCACGGCGGCGGTGGTCGGGGTGATCCTCAACCTGGCGTGCTTCTTCGCCTGGCATGTGTTCTGGCCCCAGGGGTTCGCCGGCCGGCCCGATGTCTTTTCGGTGCTGCTGGCCCTGGCGGCGGCCATCGCGCTGTTCTTTTTCAAGCGCGGCGTGATCGAGGTGTTGATCGTTTGCGCCCTAACGGGGCTGGGGGTCTACCTGCTGCGCTGAGCCGACGCCGGCGACAGACGTGCCGGAATCAGGCGTTTACTTGTGCGCGGATTCCCCCTTACTATCCAGCCACACCGGCCTGGCGGGGCACTCCCGCCGCCGACGTTTTCCGCCAACGGAAACACGCGTCATGAGCACGTCACCCCAACAACGACAAACGTTGAACGTCTCTTCTGCGTGCGCCCTCCCTCACCGGGGGTGCGCATGAACCGCATCGTCAATCTCCCCATGGCCCTGAGCCGCTCCAAGCTGCGTCACTCCGCACGCCCGCCGGATATTGCCCTGCCCGTCTGATCGCGTCCGTGCGGACCGCGACAGCCCTCCCCTTGCCATCCGATATCCCTGCCGGAACGCCCGGGCCTTGGCCCGTTGCCGCGTCCGGCCCGAACCTGCGCGCCTGTGCGGCGCCACCGTGAGTGATTGACATGAAATTCGCAGCCATTGAAGACGCCCGTACCTTTCTGGAGCAGAACCCCGACATCGACATGTTCGAGCTGTTCATCCTCGACGCCAACGGCGTGCCGCGCGGCAAGCTGCTGCACCGCGAAGAACTGCTCGCCGTGTACGAAAGCGGCCGGCCCCTGCCCAGCACCATCCTCGGCCTGACCGTGCACGGCGAGGACGTGGAAAACTCAGGCCTGGTGTGGGACGTCGGCGACATCGACTGCCGCGCCTACCCGCTGCCGGGCAGCCTGGTGCGCCTGCCGTGGCGGCAGATTCCGACCGCCGCCGTGCAGGTCAGCATGCACCCGCAGCAAGGCATGCCGGCCAGCATCGCCGACCCGCGCCACCTGCTGATCAAGGTCATCGAACGCCTGAAGGCCGAGGGTTTCCACCCGGTGATGGCGTGCGAGCTGGAGTTCTACCTGCTCGACGCCCGGCGCGACGGCAACGGCCGGCCGCAACCGGCGCTGGACGCCGACGGCGGCCGACCGCGGCACACACAGGTGTACGGCCTGCGTGAATTGGAGCAGATCGAGCCGTTCCTCGCCGACCTGTACAGCGCCTGCAAGCTGCACGGCATTCCGGCCCGCACGGCAATCTCGGAATACGCGCCGGGCCAGGTGGAAATCACCCTTGAACACGGCGATGCGCTGGAGGCGATGGACCAGGCCGTGCGCTACAAGCGGCTGGTCAAGGCCGTGGCGCACAAGCACGGCATGCAGGCGACGTTCATGGCCAAGCCGTTCGACCACCTGGCGGGCACCGGCATGCACATGCACGTCAGCCTGGCGGACGCTGAGGGGCGCAACCTGTTCGCCTCGGAGGATCCTGCCGGCACGCCGCTGCTGCGCACGGCCATCGGCGGCATGCTCGCCTCGCTGCTCGATTCGCTGCTGCTGTTTTGCCCCAACGCCAACTCCTACCGGCGCTTCCAGGCCAACAGCTATGCGCCGCTGGCGCCGACCTGGGGCGTGGACAACCGCACCGTCAGCCTGCGCGTGCCGGGCGGGCCGGCCCCTACCCGGCATGTCGAACACCGCATCTGCGGCGCCGACGCGAACCCCTATCTGGCGGCCGCGGCGATCCTCGCCGGCATCCACCGCGGCATCAAGGACAACCTCGACCCGGGCGAACCGGTGCAAGGCAACGGCTATGCCCAGGCCAAGGAGCTGCTGCCGACCGACTGGCTGACCTCGCTCACCGCCCTGGAGAACTCGGCCTGGGCCCGGGATGCGCTGGGGCAGGATTTCCTCGGGGTGTACCTGGCGGTGAAACGCGCGGAGTACCGGCAGTTCATGGCGGAGGTGGGTGAGCAGGATTGGCGCTGGTACCTGACCGAGGCCTGAACCCCGCTGCTGAATCCCCCTGTGGGAGCCTCCGCTCCCACAGGGGCTGCAACCGACTTGAATTCCGTGTGGACACTGACATGACCGAACGCTGCAATTCCTACTACACCGCCACCCTCGACCGCGACACCGACTACCCCACGTTGCAGGGGCGGCACAGCGTCGACGTGGTCATCATCGGCGGCGGCTTCACCGGCGTCGCCACCGCCGTGGAACTGGCCGAAAAGGGCCTGAAAGTCGCCATCGTCGAAAGCCACAAGATCGGCTGGGGCGCCACCGGGCGCAACGGCGGCCAGGTCACCGGCAGCCTCTCCGGCGACGGCGCGATGCGCAAACAGATGCGCCGCACCCTGGGCGACGACGTGGACGATTTCATCTGGCACCTGCGCTGGCGCGGGCACGAGATCATCAAGAACCGGGTGGCGAAATACGCCATCGCCTGCGACCTCAAGCACGGCCATCTGCACGCCGCCTACAAGCCGGCCCACCTGGACGGCCTGCGCAGCGACTACGAAGAGGCCGTGCGCCGGGGCATGGGCGATGACGTCAGCCTGCTCGACCGCAGCCAGGTGCGCGACCTGCTGCAAAGCGACCTCTACCACGGCGCCATCAAGAACACCCGCAACCTGCACCTGCACCCGCTCAACCTGTGCATCGGCGAGGCGCGTGCCGCCGAAAGCCTGGGCGCGCTGATCTTCGAGCACAGCGAAGTGCTGGAGATCCTCCACGGCGACAGGCCCGGCGTCAGAACCGCCCACGGCCAGATCGACGCCAGCCAGGTGCTGCTGGCCGGCGACGTCTACCACAAGCTCGAACCGGGGCAGCTCAAGGGCAAGATCTTCCCGGCCATGGGCGGCATCGTCACCACCGAGCCCCTGGGCGACCTGGCCCGGCAGATCAACCCCGAGGACCTGGCGGTGTACGACTGCCGCTTCGTCCTCGACTACTACCGCCTCACCGCCGACGGCCGCCTGCTCTTCGGCGGCGGCGCCAACTACAGCGGCAAGGACTCGCGGGACATCGCCGGCGAACTGCGCCCGTGCATCGAACAGACCTTCCCCGCGCTCAAGGGCGTGAGGATCGACTATCAGTGGAGCTGCGCGATGGGCATCGTCATCAACCGCATCCCGCAGCTGGGCAAGCTTTCCGACAACGTCTGGTACTGCCAGGGCTATTCCGGCCACGGCATCGCGACCACGCACATCATGGGCGAGATCATGGGCCGCGCGATCACCGGGCAGATGACGCAGTTCGACACGTTCGCCGCCTGTTCGCACATTCGCGTGCCGATGGGGGATCTGCTGGGCAATCCGATGCTGGCGGCGGGGATGTGGTACTACCAGATGCTGGAAAAACTGCGCTGACCATATCGGCCCTATCGCCAACAGGCTGGCTCCCACAGTGAATGTGCGGCGAACACAAAACCTGTGGGAGCCAGCCTGCTGGCGATGGGGCCCTCGCCCCCACCGCAACACCTCAGTCAGGCAACTGCTCCACCGCAATCCCCAGCCGCCGGTAATCCTCCACACTGCCCGACGCCACATGCCGCTCGGTGATCAACGTGTGCAGCCGCTCGCAGGGCGCCACCACGAACGGCTCCACCGCACCGAGCTTGTCCGCCGTGGTCACGGCGATCACCTGCGCCGCGCTGTCGAGCAACGCCTGCTTCACCGGCACTTCATCAAAGTGCAGCGAGGTGATCCCCACCTGCGGATGAATCGCGCACACCCCGGTGAACGCCAGGTCCGCCTTGATCGAACCGATCAGGCGCAACGCCTCCTGGCCGCCGGCGGACAAGGTCTTCGGGTTGAGCTGCCCGCCCGCCAGAATCACCTTCACCCCTTGGTATTCGGACAGCGCGACCGCCGTCATCGGTGCAGCGGTCACCGCGGTGATGCGGATGTCCGCCGGCAGCGAACGCGCCACCTGCAGGGTGGTCGAGCCGGAATCGAACATGACGATTTGCCCGTCGCGCACCTTCTGCGCGGCGTATTTGGCCAGTCGGACCTTCACCTCGTCGATCTCGTCCAGGCGGGTGAGGAAATCCTTGCCGGTGTCTTTCGGCCGGGGCAGCGCCCCGCCGTGCACCCGCTGCACCAACCCGGCGCTGTCGAGCTCGGCCAGGTCGCGGCGGATGGTGTCTTCGGATACCGCGAAGTGCTGGCTCAGCTCGGAGGCCATGACCTTGCCGTCACGTTCGAGGATCAAGAGGATTTTCTGGCGGCGCAGGGACGGGAGTTCGGCGGCGGAATGGTCGTGCATGGTTTTGCCTGATTTTGCGTTTTCTTGCAAGATTAGCCGCCACAAGGCAGAAGCACAATGACCTACGCATCACCGGCTACCGCGTTAGCGCAAGGAATGCTAACGACCTGTCAAACCTGACAGGTCAAAGAACGCCGCTACCGACTTAACATGCCCTGACATAAGCACCTGGCAGCCATTGCCTGCCGATTACATGAGGAGAAACTCATGCCTGGGCTCAACAAGACATTAGCCGCCGTGTTTCTTGTCGGGGTCGTGTCGGCAAACGCAACTCTGACACGAGCCGATGTATGTGAAGATGCCTGGAAAACCTCATCAGCCAGCAAGACCTGTGACCTGAAGAGGATGACCATGCAACTTCCGGAAAGCTCGTTCGACGAAGACCGCTTCTGCCTGGTCGAGGCTTCTTGCCTGACCGGAGACACCCGTCAGGAAAATCCCGGAGCTTTTGCGACGCGTCAGATCTACGTCCGCAGTGACTACACCGCCAGACCCTACTTGCAGCAAGTTCCGAACCTGGTGAATTGCAAAGGCGTGCTGAAACTCAATCGGTGCTGAATGTGCAGGTGCCGACCGGGCGGCGTTATCAATGACTTCGATCATTGGAATCACGCATCCGAATTTTTTCTTTTGCGCAGGCCTAGGCACAATGGCGCCGTCAAAAAACGCTTAGGATTAGCCCGCCATGAACCTCAATTTCGCTTTCGCCTGCATGATCGTCGTGTCGTTCGCCATCGCCCTCGGCCACGCGTGATTCAGACGGACGCCGCCAGGTGCTCGCGCAACCACTTGTGCGCCGGGTCGCGGTGCGAGCGCTCGGCCCAGAGCATCGCCATCTCATAGCCCGGCACCGCCAGCGGCGGCTCTACCGCTTGCAGGGTTGAGCTGTCGCGGACCAGCCGCGACGGCAGCATCGCCACCAGATCGGTGCTCGCCAGCACCGATTTGAGCAACAGGAAGTGCGGCACCGACAGCACCACCCTTCTCGACAGCCCCGCCTCTGCCAACGCCTTGTCCGTCACCCCGAAAAAGCCCCCGCCTTCCGGCGACACCAGCACGTGCTCCAGCGCGCAGAAGCGCTCGCGGGTCAGTTCGCCCTGCAGGCCAGGATGGCCGATGCGGCCGGCCAGCACGTAACGCTCGGTGAACAGCGCCCGGCGGTGCAGTTCCAGCGGCGCGTCTTCGCTGGTGTGCAGCGCCAGATCGATCATGCCCTGCTCCGCCTGCTTGACCAGATGCTGCGGCGACAGGTCCAGCACCGCCAGCCGCGTGCCCGGCGCCTGGGCGCGCAGGCCGCCTAGCGCCGGGAGCAGCACGGTCGATTCGCCGTAGTCCGACGCCGCGACCTTCCAGGTGTTGTGCGCCTTCGCCGGTTCGAACGGGCTGGCCGGCGCCACCGCCCTCTCCAACGCCTCCAGCGCCTCGCGCAACGGTTCGCGCAACTCGTCGGCCCGTGCCGTCGGGCGCATGCCCCTGGGGCCCGGCAGCAGCAACGGGTCGCCGAAGATCTCGCGCAGCTTGGCCAGGTGCACGCTCACCGAGGGCTGCGACAGGTTCAGCCGCTCGGCGGCGCGGGTGACGTTGTGCTCCGACAACAGCACGTCGAGGGTCAGCAGCAGGTTGATATCCAGCCGTCGCAAATTATTCACTGCTATACCTGATATGTCAGAGATTCATTTCCACTATACCGGCTGGATGCCGATCCTGCTTTCACCCAATCAAGGAGCGTTTCCCCATGAATGTGCTGATGGTCTATGCCCACCCCGAACCGCAATCGCTCAACGGCGCCCTCAAGGACTTCACCGTCCGCCACCTGGAAGCCGCCGGCCACACCGTGCAGGTGTCCGACCTCTACGCGATGAACTGGAAGGCCGCGATCGACGGCGACGACAGCCCCGAACGCGACCGCAGTGCGCCCTTCGAACCGTCGCGCGACTCCAAGCGTGCCTACCGGGACGGCACACAAGCGGCCGACATCGCCCGCGAGCAGGAAAAACTGCTGTGGGCCGACACCCTGATCCTGCAGTTCCCGCTGTGGTGGTTCTCGATGCCGGCGATTCTCAAGGGCTGGGTCGAACGGGTCTACGCCTGCGGCTTTGCCTACGGCGTGGGCGAACACTCCGAGAGCCGCTGGGGCGAGCGCTACGGCGAAGGCAACCTGAAAGGCAAGCGGGCGATGCTGGTGGTGACTGCGGGCGGCTGGGACTCGCACTACGGCCCGCGCGGCATCAACGGGCCTATCGACGACCTGCTGTTCCCGATCCAGCACGGGGTGCTGTACTACCCCGGCTTCGATGTGCTGCCGCCGTTCGTGGTGTACCGCACCGGGCGGATGGACGAGGCACGGTTTGCCCGCACCTGCGACGAACTGGGCTCACGGCTGGATGAGCTGTGGAGCACCCGGCCGATTGCGTTCCGGCAGCAGAACGGCGGGGATTACGAGATTCCTTCGTTGACGCTCAAAGAGGATGTGGCGCCGGAGCGTACGGGGTTTGCTGCTCACCTGCGCTGACCTGCACGGGTCATGCTCACGTATCCCAGTGCTACGTCTGCATGACCCGCAATGAATGGGCAATCAACCGTTCTTGAGTCGCATGCAATCCATGAAGTCTTCGGTCGCCCATCCGACGCTGCCGTTGCCATCGAAGCGCTCATTGATCAAGTGCAGTGTCATTGAGGACGCTGCCTGCGCAGACATCGGGAAAAACGCACCGCCTGGCTCACTGTGCATGAAAAAGTCGCCCAGTTTGGCAGAGCAATGTTCACAGTGATTCATGTAGTAAATCGCTCCCGCCATCTTGCTGTGATCGGGCTGGTAGCGAGTGGAGTAGGTACGAAGTTGTTTGATGACCGATGGCGACAATGTCCTGATGTTTGACAACCCGACCCGGACCCCGTGACTTACCCAGTAGCCCAATCCGCTTTCCAGGGAAAAGCCGGTGTCCTCGTCCTCTTCGGCATATTCGAATTGCTCGTGCTCCTCCGGGAGCTTGAATGAGAAAACGCGGGTGGGGCAGTAGCACTTCCAGCACTCCGTTGACGACTGCAAGATGAAATAGTACGGGGAGCGCAGGTAAAACTCCGGCTCATGCTCCAGACCGGGCTCCTCCGGTCGAGGCAACCAACGTGCAAAAGCCTCAGTGCTCACACCCTCCGGCACAAACCAGGTCTTTGCTTGGGCATCCCACCGCGCGCCCAGCAACTTGGCTTGATCCTTTTCCGCATACGGTACCTTCAAATCTATCCGTGCCATCTACCGCTCTCTTCTTCCATGTTTGAATCAAACTGCCGTCAGGATCGCAACCGGCCGATCGCCCGCCGGTACTTCTCGATCCGCTCAAGATCCTCCCACCCCGGCGAGGCGATCCGCGACAGGTCGCTGTTCTCTTCCAGATCCGCCAGCTTCACCGCCCGCCCGATGGGGTTCAGGGCCACCCGCTCGATGAAGTCCTCGTAGGCTTCGCCCGGCACTTTGGTCACCGATTCGATGGCCGTCAGCACCGTTTCGCTGAACCCCTCCTTGCGCAGATCGTCGAGGCTGACATCGCAGTCCTCGACCACATCGTGGAGCACGGCGACGATGCGTTCCTCCAGGCTGCTCATGCGCAACATGACTTTCAGAGGATGCAGAATGTACGGCGCCCCGCCCTTGTCCACTTGCCCCGCATGGGCCGTGGCGGCGATGGCGATGGCGCGTTCCAGCGTTTGAGTCATGGGATGTCCTCGGTTCAGACGCCGTACCGGCCGCCGACGTGAATGTTGCGTTTGAGCCAACTGCCGATGGCCTTCAACCGCCCCACCGGTTTTGCCGGCTCGGCGTAGCGCTGGAGGATCAACGAAACCAGGGCGGCCTGATCCGCCATCGGCTGCGCATCGATCAACTCGGCCACCCACGGGCAACCGGCTCTCTTGAGATGTACGCGCCACTCGCCGGGCCAGTCGTCCAGTTCGTCCAGCGCCAACCACCGCACCCCGCCCTGCTCCGCATGCCCGCCGCCGATGGATTGCTCGAAACAGAACGGTGTGCCCGGGCGGGACAGGTCGAGGCTGAAAATATAGACGTCCTGGGTGAGGTGCTGCGTGGTGGGGGCGTTGTTGCGGCTGCCGATGGTGATCATGGCGGTTGTCCGATCCTTGGGGATGCTGTCAGTCTGCAATTGTTCCCTGTCTGTCCGGTCGGCGCAACGGCACAACCCCGATGGAACCTCCCCGGCGAGCCCGCTCTCGAAACCATAGGCGCCCCTCCATGACCCGACATGGCGCCAAGGGAGAGCTCCGATGAACATCCGACCCCTGTTCCTGATTGCCGCATCCTGCGTGATCCCCACCTGCGTCTCGGCCCAGGGCTGCGATGTCCTGACCCGTTCCTCCAGCGCTTCGGTCCCTGCCGTGGAAACCCACAGCTGCTACGAATACGAAGGCATGCCCGCCGGTGCCATCGACTGGTCCTGCAGCAACGAAAGCAAGGACATGCTCAACAGCACCAAGAAAAAGGTCGAGCACTGCGCCGATGGCTACCGGGCCTCGTGCATCGCGACCCTCACCCAGGAATCCCTGGCCAATCCGCATTCCACCAGCAAGGACAAGAGCGCCAAATCGCTGAACATTCCCGACCGTGCGCAGGTGAGCATCTATTACTACAGCGCGGAGGATCTGGCCCAGGCGAAAACCGATTGCGAAAATGGCGGCGGGCACTGGAAATTGAAGTGAGCGAGCTTGCGGCTTGCCAGGACAGCCCCGTAACGTCACCACCAATCGCCAGAGTTTCGGCTCAGGGCGTGAGTGATGTGTTTGGAGTTATAGAGCAACGAGGGTTCGATGTTCTTGGCCAGAACATTTGAAGATGCCGGTCTTACACAAATAAATCCGTCACTTTTCTACTTGTCACTTTTCTACTTGGCTGCCCGCGAGCAAAACATCTTCTGGGCAAGTTCGATGTGGCCCGAGCAATACATTTTCTTCGCGATGTCGTTCGTGAGCTTGTAGCGCCTCAAGTGGCCGACATCACCCTCAATCAATAGATCGAGCTCTGCCTTGACCTCTGAAAAGTGGATCGCCGCGTATTTTTTTCCCAACGAACTCAGCCGGATGGAGTCCTGCTTGATGGTCCAGGTCGGCACAACAAAGAATTCCCAGTTGTTCAGATCGCGAATGTCCTGGGTCTCCTGCTTATCGTCCTTGAAATGCGCAAGGATAAAAAAGTCAGACCAGCGGCGATAAATCTCGATGGCCTTTCCATAAGGCTTTGAAATGTAGTTGTTCCACACATACCCTTGCCGGGGCTCAAGATCGAACTTTACGTTCTTGCTGCCGCTGGAAGTGGACTTGACCTCGATCCCCCAGCCAAAGCGGGTGCTGTGGCAATGGTTCTTAAAGTCTGGGGAAAAATCCGGAACACCCCTGCCGTAGGTCAGATCCACCACGTCCCAGTCCTTGCGGGTCTTGTAGTGTTCTGCAAGGGTGCGATCCGAACAAAGCGCCAGGTAGACCAGGTACTCCGCGAAATTGCCACGGGAGGTCGGCGACTTCAGGTCGGCATAACACCACTGCCATGCATCCAGCAATGTCGCGCTGGCGATGCGCGTGTTGGTAAAGGGGGAATGTAACTCAAGCATCAGGCTTGTCACTCTCCCTTAAACATCAGAAGTTAGCCGGCGTATTCGCACTAATAATCTCCGCCTCATCCGCCCCGATATTCCGGAACTTATGCGGCAGCGTAGTCGGGAAGTAGTACCCGTCCCCCGCGCTCAGCACGCTCACCTGCCCGTCCACCGTCAGTTCCACGGTGCCACGGGTCACCAAGCCGCACTCTTCGCCTTCGGCGTGCACGATCGGCTCTTCGCCGGAGCTCGCGCCCGGCGCGTACTGTTCGCGCAGCAGGCGCATCTGGCGGCTGGGGACGGAGGCGCCGATCAGCAGCAGGCGCAGGCCGTGGCGGCCGAGGTCAGGTTGTTCGTTGGCGCGGAAGACGTATTGGTGTTCGCGCGGGGGCTGGTCGAAGGTGAAGAAGTCAGCCAGGGACATCGGTATGCCTTCGAGCAGCTTTTTCAGCGAGCTGACGGAAGGGCTGACGCGATTCTGTTCGATCAGGGAGATGGTGGCATTGGTCACGCCGCTACGCCGGGCCAGCTCGCGCTGGGAGAGTTTGTAGCTTTCGCGTACTAGTTTGAGTCGAGAACCCGTATCCATGACAGCCTTATGTTGAGGTACTTAAGGGCAATGGGGGTGGGTGGCGGGTGACGCGCCGGGGGCGCGGATCACGTTGCTCCCGTGTCCCGGAACCGTGAAAGGCGGCTATTAAATCACGTTTGGTGGTGTTGCTCAGCAGGTTCGATGGACGGTGGGTGAAATGAGCCTGCCGGGGGTGAACCCGAAGTAAATGCAGGGCCTGTGGGAGCTGGCTTGCCAGCGATTCGATGGCACTTTCAACATCATTTTTGCTGATAGACCGCTATTGCTAGTCGAATCGTCGCGCCGCAGCGCCCACAGGTTTTTGGGGTTTCAGTGGGATAGGCGGTGCCTGGGCTGACCTCATCGCTTGCAGGCAAGCGCCTACAGGGGTGTGGGTTTGCGGGCAAAAACCGGCGGCGCCTGTGCGGGGCCGCCGCCGGGGAGGTAAATCAGATGCCGAAACGGTCGCGCAGCGAGTAGTACGCGGCGCCCATGGCGGTGAGCGGGGCCTGGAAGGTGCGGCCGCCGAACATCGGCATGTGCGGCAGGGAAGCGAAGGCGTCGAAGCGTTCGGCGTCGCCGCGGATCATTTCCGAGATCAGCTTGCCGGCCAGGTGCGAGCAAGTGACGCCGTGGCCGCTGTAGCCCTGCATGTAGTAGGCGTTCTTCTCGATGCGGCCGAACTGCGGCATGCGCGACATGGTCAGCAGGAAGTTGCCGGTCCAGCGGTAGTCGATCTTCACGTCCTTGAGCTGCGGGAAGGTCTTGAGGATCTTCGGGCGGATCAGGGTTTCGATGTCGTCCGGCTCGCGGGCGCCGTAGACCACGCCGCCGCCATACAGCAGCCGGTTGTCCGCGGTGAGGCGGTAGTAGTCGAGCAGGTAGTTGCAGTCCTCGACGCAGTAATTGTTGGTGATCAGGCTGCGGGCCTGCTTCTCGGTCAACGGTTCGGTGACGCAGATCTGCGAGCCGCACGGCATGCTCTTGGCCGTCACGCGGTTGTCCAGGCCCTGCGGCAGGTAGGCGTTGCCGGCGATCAGCAGGTACTTGGCGCGCACCTGGCCTTTGGCGGTACGCACGACATTGGGCTCACCGTACTTGATTTCCACGGCGGCGGACTGCTCGTAGATCTTGCCGCCCAGGCGCACGATGGCCGCGGCTTCGCCGAGGGCCAGGTTCAGCGGGTGGATGTGGCCGCCCTGCATGTCCAGCAGGCCGCCGACGTAGGCGTCGGAGCCGACTTCACGACGGATGTCCGCCGCGTCCAGCAGCTTCAGGTTGCGGTTGCCGTAGCGTTCCCAGCTGCGCTTCTGCTCGGCGAGGCCCTTGAGCTGCTTCTTGTTCATCGCCGCGAAGATGCCGCCGGGGCGGTAGTCGCATTGGATGTCGTATTGCTTGATGCGCGAACGGATGATGTCGGCGCCTTCGAAGATCATGCTGCCGAGGATCTCGGCGGTCTTGTCGCCGTAGCGCGCCTCGATCACATCGACGTCGCGGCTGTAGGAGTTGACCAGTTGCCCGCCGTTGCGGCCGCTGGCGCCGTAGCCGACCTTCGCCGCTTCCAGCACCGTCACCTTGTAGCCGGCCTCGGTCAGGAACAGCGCCGAGGACAGGCCGGTGTAGCCGGCGCCGATGATGCAGACATCGCAGTCCACCGCTTCTTCCAGGGTCGGGAAGTCGATGGTTTCGTGGCGGGTGGCCGCGTAGTAGCTGTTGACGTGTTGCTGTTTCATTTTCTTGTTCTCCGAGGGCCGCCGGCACGTGCCGGCGGCCGCCGCTGCAAATTAGGTCAGAGCTTGATCCAGGTCGCTTTCAGCTCGGTGTACTTGTCGAAGGCGTGCAGCGACTTGTCGCGGCCGTTGCCCGACTGCTTGAAGCCGCCGAACGGCGCGGTCATGTCGCCGCCGTCGTACTGGTTGACCCACACGCTGCCGGCGCGCAGGCCACGGGCGAAGGTGTGGGCCTTGCTCAGGTTGCTCGTCCAGACCCCGGCGGCGAGGCCGAAGATGCTGTCGTTGGCGATCTGCAGCGCCTCTTCGACGGTGTCGAAGGTGATCAGCGACAGCACCGGGCCGAAGATCTCTTCGCGGGCGATGGTCATGGCGTTGGTCACGCCGTCGAAGATCGCCGGCTGCACGTACAGGCCGCCGGTCTCTTCGAGGGTGCGCTGGCCGCCGGCGATCAGTTCGGCGCCCTGCTCCCGGCCGATGCCGATGTAGCGCAGGACGTTGTCCAGCTGCCGCTGATCGACCACCGCGCCGACGGTGGTGGCCGGGTCGAGGGCGTGGCCGGGTTTCCACGCTTGCAGCGCTTCCACCAGCAGCGGGATGAATTGCTCGCGAATCGAACGCTCCACCAGCAGACGCGAGCCGGCGGTGCAGACTTCGCCCTGGTTGAAGGCGATGGCGCTCGCCGCCGCTTGTGCGGCCGCGCGCAGGTCCGGCGCATCGGCGAACACCACGTTGGGGCTCTTGCCGCCGGCTTCGAGCCACACGCGTTTCATGTTGCTTTGGCCGGCGTAGATCATCAGTTGCTTGGCGATGGCCGTGGAGCCGGTGAAGGCCAGCACGTCGACGTCCATGTGCAGCGCCAGCGCCTTGCCGACGGTGTGGCCGAAGCCCGGCAGGACGTTGAACACGCCTTTGGGAATGCCCGCGTCCAACGCCAGTTGCGCGATGCGGATCGCGGTCAGCGGGGACTTCTCCGACGGTTTGAGGATGAACGAGTTGCCGGCGGCCAGGGCCGGGGCGAACTTCCAGCTGGCCATGATCAGCGGGAAGTTCCACGGCACGATGGCCGCGACCACGCCGGACGGCTCGCGGGTCACCAGGCCCAGTTGATCGTGGGGCGTGGCGGCGACTTCGTCGTAGATCTTGTCGATGGCCTCGGCGCTCCAGCGGATCGCGTTGGCGGTCGCCGGCACGTCGATGCTCATCGAGTCGCTGATCGGCTTGCCCATGTCGAGGGTTTCCAGCAGCGCCAGTTCTTCCTGGTGCTCAAGGATCAGATCGGCGAAACGGATCAGGATGCGCTTGCGTTCGGCCGGGGCCTTGTTGGCCCAGACGCCGGAATTGAAGGTCTGACGGGCGACTTCGACGGCAAGGTTAGCGTCGGCTTCGTCGGTGCTGGCCACGGACGCCAGGAAGCGGCCGTCGACCGGGCTCAGGCATTCGAACGTGGCGCCGCCGATGGCCGGGCGGTACTCGCCGTTGATGAAGGCGCGGCCTTCGAGGGTCAGGGACTGGAAACGCTGTTCCCAGTCGTTGCGGGTCATGGTCATGGCTGTGGCTCCCACAGGGAATGGAGTGTTCTTTCGGACTTGTGGTTTGCGCCGGACACTGTGGATCCGGCGGTGGTCTTCAGACCGTATGCAGGTACCAGTTGTACTCAAGGTCGGAGATCGAGTTCTCGAACTCGGCCAGTTCGCTTTCCTTGCACGCGACGAACACGTCGATGTACATCGGGTCGATGTACCGGGCCATGACTTCGCTGTCGTCCAGCACCCGCAGCGCGTCGCGCAGGTTGTTCGGCAGGCTCTGTTCGTTCTGCTCGTAGCTGTTGCCTTCGGTCGGCGCCGGCGGCTCGATCTTGTTGGTCAGGCCGTGGTGCACGCCCGCCAGCACCGACGCCATCAGCAGGTACGGGTTGGCGTCGGCGCCGGCCACGCGGTGTTCGATGCGCACGGCGTCCGGCGAGCCGGTCGGCACACGCACGGCCACGGTGCGGTTGTCGATGCCCCAGCTCGGCGAGTTCGGCACGTAGAACTGCGCGCCGAAACGACGGTACGAGTTGACGTTCGGGCAGAGGAAGGCCATCTGCGCCGGCAGGGTCTCCAGCACACCGCCGATCGCGTGACGCAGCGCGGCGTTCTGCTCGGGATCCTCGCTGGCGAAGATGTTGTTGCCTTCCTTGTCCAGGATCGAAATGTGCACGTGCAGACCGTTGCCCGCCTGGCCCGGGTACGGCTTGGCCATGAAGGTGGTGTCCATCTCGTGGTCGTAGGCGATGTTCTTCACCAGACGCTTGAGCAGGATCGCGTATTCGCACGCCTTGATCGGGTCGGACACGTGGTGCAGGTTGACTTCGAACTGCGCCGGGGCGCTTTCCTTGACGATGGCGTCGGCGGGGATGCCCTGCTCTTTCGCGCCTTCGAGGATGTCTTGCAGGCAGTCGACGTATTCGTCGAGGTCGTCGATCAGGTAGACCTGGGTCGACACCGGGCGCTTGCCCGACACCGGCGAACGCGGCGACTGCGGACGGCCGTTCACGTTGTCCTGGTCGATCAGGTAGAACTCAAGCTCGAACGCGGCGCAGATGGTCAGGCCCAGTTCGTCGAACTTGCGCACCACGTTGGCCAGCACTTCGCGCGGGTCGGCGAAGAACGGCTCGCCTTCGAGTTCATGCATGGTCATCAGCAGTTGGGCGGTCGGACGCTTCTGCCATGGCTCGATGCTGAGGGTGCCGGGAATCGGGTAGCAGATGCGGTCCGCGTCGCCGATGTCCAGGCCAAGGCCGGTGCTCTCGACGGTGGAACCGTTGATGTCGAGGGCAAAGAGCGAAGCCGGCAGGTTGATGCCTTTCTCGTAGACCTTGTGAAGACTGGTGCGCTCGATGCGCTTGCCGCGCACCACACCGTTCATGTCTGCAATCAGAAGGTCGACGTACAAAACCTCAGGATGTTTCTTAAGGAATGCGTTTGCTTCGTTGAGTTGAACGGCACGCAGAGGGACCGACATGATGCACCTATTTAGCTGTTAATTATTATGTTCACTGCTGTTTCGCGGAGCCAGTCAACCCGAACGGCAAAGTGAAGTCAATAGCGAACACAGGGCCGTTCAGCGTTTATTTTTCGGGCTTTTTTTAACATTCGCATGCCGACGCAGACGCCAGAGCGGCGGAAATCCTGAAGATTGGATGAACGGCGTTTAGAATTTTTTACATGGCAGTTGTTAATTAAAATAAACGCGGCTAAGCTCCGGAAAAGCTCGTTCAAGTGTCAAACTTCGAGGTGAATAAAAATGGCATTCAAGCCATTGATCGGCGTTACTGCGTGCGTCAAACAGATCGGCCTGCACCCCTACCACATCAGCGGCGACAAGTACGTGCGTGCTGTCAGCGTCGCGGCGCAGGGGCTGCCGGTGGTCATTCCTTCCCTGGGCGGACTGACGGAGATCGGCGACCTGCTCGGTCAGCTCGATGGCCTGCTGCTCACCGGCTCGCCCTCCAACGTGGAACCCTTCCACTATCAGGGCCCGGCCAGCGCTCCCGGCACGGATCACGATCCGGCGCGGGACGCCACCACTCTTCCCCTATTGCGTGCGGCCATTGCGGCGGGCGTTCCGGTGCTCGGCATCTGCCGCGGCTTCCAGGAAATGAACGTGGCCTTCGGCGGCAGCCTGCACCAGAAGGTGCATGAGCTGCCGGGCATGCTCGACCACCGCGAAGCCGACAGCCCGGATGTCGCCGTGCAGTACGCCCCGGCCCATGCCGTGACGGTGCTGGCCGGCGGCGTGTTCGAGGCGCTGGAGCTGCCGGGCGAATTTCAGGTCAACTCCATCCACAGCCAGGGCATCGACCGCCTCGCCCCCGGCCTGCGCGCCGAAGCGGTGGCGCCGGACGGCCTGATCGAGGCGGTGTCGGTCGAGCACAGCCCGACGTTCGCCGTCGGCGTGCAGTGGCATCCGGAGTGGCAGGTGCTGGACAACCCGCCCTACCTGAAGATTTTCCAGGCGTTCGGCGCGGCCTGCCGGCAACGTGCGGCGCAGCGCCACCAGCGCTGACCTCCCCCGTAGACGCAACACCCTTTACTGCCCCCACGGGAGCGGCGGTTGTGCGTGTGCACATCCGTCACCCGTGAAAACAACGAAACCGCAATAACAACAAGTACGACCAGGCAGCCAGGACGGCGGCGCCGAACAAGCCGGATCGGCAGGAGTGTCGGCAATCGGATCGATGCAAAACCCTGTGGGAGCTGGCTTGCCAGCGATGAGGCCTTCACCCTCGACATTGAGGGTGACTGACCCGCCGCCATCGCTGGCAAGCCAGCTCCCACAGGGGGATGCGGTCCGAGAGGAATGACTCCAAACGATCTGCAATCCACTTTTGAGCCAGGCCATTTGGCCCGGCGACTGAAACCTGTTGGGAGTTTCACATGGCAAACGCCTCCAGCACTTACAGGAAGGCCCTTGAAGGTCATCAGCAACCGAAGAAGGTTCTGGTGAAAGTCGATCGCGTCACCAAGAAATTCGACGAAACCACCGCCGTGGACGACGTGTCCCTGGAGATCCATCAGGGCGAGATCTTCGCCCTGCTCGGCGGCTCTGGTTCCGGCAAGTCGACCCTGCTGCGCATGCTCGCCGGTTTCGAGCGTCCCACCGACGGGCGGATCCTGCTCGACGGCGTGGACATCACCGACATGCCGCCGTACGAACGACCGATCAACATGATGTTCCAGTCCTATGCGCTGTTCCCGCACATGACGGTGGCGCAGAACATCGCCTTCGGCCTCAAGCAGGACCGTTTGCCGGCCAGCGAGATCGACGCCCGTGTCGAAGAGATGCTGCGCCTGGTGCACATGACCCAATACGCCAAGCGCAAGCCGCACCAACTGTCCGGCGGTCAGCGCCAGCGTGTGGCCCTGGCCCGTTCGCTGGCCAAGCGGCCCAAGCTGCTGCTGCTCGACGAACCGATGGGCGCGCTGGACAAGAAGCTGCGCTCGCAGATGCAGCTGGAGCTGGTGGAGATCATCGAGCGCGTGGGCGTGACCTGCGTGATGGTGACCCACGACCAGGAAGAGGCCATGACCATGGCCGAGCGCATCGCGATCATGCACCTGGGCTGGATCGCCCAGGTCGGCAGCCCGGTGGACATCTATGAGGCGCCGGTCAACCGCATGGTCTGCGAATTCATCGGCAACGTGAACGCCTTCGACGGCACCGTGGTGGAAGACCTCGAAGGCCACGCGATCATTCACAGCCCCGACCTTGCGCAGAAGATCTACGTCGGCCACGGCGTCAGCACCTCGGTGCAGGACAAATCGATCACCTACGCGATCCGTCCGGAAAAGATGCTGGTCAGTTCCCTCAAGCCCGAAGCCCGCTACAACTGGTCCGAAGGCAAGGTGCACGACATCGCCTACCTCGGCGGCCATTCGGTGTTCTACGTCGAGCTGCCCGGCGGCAAGATCGTCCAGTCGTTCATGGCCAACGCCGAACGCCGCGGCGCACGGCCGACCTGGGACGACAAGGTCTACGTGTGGTGGGAAGACGACAG
Source organism: Pseudomonas sp. R25(2017) (assembly GCF_002112565.1). Taxonomy (NCBI): domain Bacteria; kingdom Pseudomonadati; phylum Pseudomonadota; class Gammaproteobacteria; order Pseudomonadales; family Pseudomonadaceae; genus Pseudomonas; species Pseudomonas sp. R25(2017). The sequence continues at coordinate 10,067 of NZ_NEHZ01000013.1, read as the reverse complement.
CGGCGTGGTGCTGCGCTCATGAGCACTCTCAATCAGCGGCTCATGCGGTGGGTGCCCAGCGGACGCAAGTTCGTCATCGGGATTCCTTTCATCTGGCTGTTCCTGTTCTTCATGCTGCCGTTCTTCCTGGTGATGAAGATCAGCTTCTCGGAAGCGGCCCTGTCGATTCCGCCCTACTCGGAGATCTACACCTACGCCGAGCAGAAATTCCAGCTGTTCCTCAACATCGGCAACTACAGCATGCTCGGCGAAGACGAGCTGTACCTGTCGGCCTACCTCGGTTCGCTGAAGGTCGCGCTGCTCAGCACGCTGATGTGCCTGGTGATCGGTTTTCCGATGGCCTACGCGATCACCAAGGCCAGCAAGGAAGCGCAGAACGTCCTGCTGCTGTTGATCATGATGCCGACCTGGACCGCGATCCTGATCCGCGTGTACGCGTGGATGGGCATCCTCAGCAACAACGGCCTGCTCAATGCGTTCCTGATGTGGACGGGGCTGACCGATCACCCGATCGAGATCCTCAACACCAACACGGCGGTCTATATCGGTGTCGTGTATGCGTACCTGCCGTTCATGGTGCTGCCGCTCTACGCCAACCTGGTCAAGCACGACGCCAGCCTGCTTGAGGCCGCGCAGGACCTGGGTTCGAGCAACTTCAACAACTTCTGGAAAATCACCGTGCCGCTAGCCAAGAACGGCATCATCGCCGGCTGCATGCTGGTGTTCATCCCGGTGGTGGGCGAGTTCGTCATTCCGGAACTGCTGGGCGGCCCGGAAACCCTGATGATCGGCCGCGTGCTGTGGCAGGAGTTCTTCAATAACCGCGACTGGCCGGTGGCGTCCGCCCTGGCGGTGGTGATGCTGCTGATCCTGATTGTGCCGATCCTGCTGTTCAACCGCAGCCAGGCCAAAGAGATGGAGGGACGGGGATGAAACGTTTCGGATTTTCCAAGTTCATGCTGATCTTCGGCCTGACGTTCATTTACCTGCCGATGCTGATCCTGGTGATCTACTCGTTCAACGCCTCTAAGCTGGTGACGGTGTGGGGCGGCTGGTCGGTGAAGTGGTACGCCGGCCTGCTCGACAACACCCAGCTGATGGGCTCGGTGGTGCGCTCGCTGGAGATCGCCTGCTACACCGCGATCGCCGCCGTGGCGCTCGGTACGCTGGCGGCGTTCGTGCTGACCCGCGTCACCCGCTTCAAGGGCCGCACGCTGTTTGGCGGCCTGGTCACCGCGCCGCTGGTGATGCCTGAGGTGATCACCGGCCTGTCGCTGCTGTTGCTGTTCGTGGCCATGGCACAATTGATCGGCTGGCCCCAGGAGCGCGGCATCGTCACCATCTGGATCGCCCACACCACGTTCTGCGCGGCCTACGTGGCGGTGGTGGTGTCGGCGCGCCTGCGCGAGCTGGACCTGTCGATCGAGGAAGCCGCGATGGACCTGGGCGCCAAGCCGTTCAAGGTGTTCTTCCTGATCACCATCCCGATGATCGCGCCGTCGCTGGCGGCGGGCGGCATGATGTCGTTCGCCCTGTCGCTGGACGACCTGGTGCTGGCCAGCTTCGTGTCCGGCCCCGGCTCGACCACGCTGCCGATGGAAGTGTTCTCGGCGGTGCGCCTGGGCGTGAAGCCTGAGATCAACGCCGTGGCCAGCCTGATCCTGCTGGCGGTGTCGCTGGTGACGTTCCTGGTCTGGTACTTCGGCCGCAAGGCGGAAGCCAACCGCAAGCGCGCGATCCAGGAAGCCATGGACCAGACGGCCAACGAGTCCTGGCAACAGCCGCAGCGCGCGGCGACGGCCTGACGACTGCGGGAACCTGACTGTCATGACTGTGGCGAGGGGGCTTGCTCCCTCGCCACAGGGTTTTATCCGCAATGTGTTTTTGAACAAGAAAAATGGAGTTTCACCGATGAAAATGTTTGGCAGGACTCTGCTGACACTGTCCTTATTGGGCGCAATCGCCACGGGCGCCCAGGCCAACGACAAGGTGCTGCGCGTCTACAACTGGTCCGACTACATCGCCCCCGACACCGTCAAGAAGTTCGAGGACGAGACCGGCATCCAGGTGACCTACGACGTGTTCGACAGCAACGAGACCCTGGAGGCGCGTCTGCTGGCGGGCAAGTCCGGCTACGACATTGTCGTGCCGTCCAACAGCTTTCTGGCCAAGCAGGTGAAGGCCGGGGTCTACCAGACCCTGGACAAATCCAAGCTGCCGAACTGGAAGAACCTCAACCCGGTGCTGCTCAAGAACGCCGCCGCCAGCGATCCGGACAACGCCCATGCCTTCCCGTACATGTGGGGCTCGATCGGCATCGGCTTCAACCCGGACAAGGTGCGCGAAGTGCTCGGCAAGAACGCGCCGGTCAATTCCTGGGATCTGCTGTTCAAGCCAGAGAACGCCGAGAAGCTCAAGGCCTGCGGAATCAGCTTCCTCGACTCGCCGACCGAGATGCTCCCGGCCGCCCTGCACTACCTGGGCTACCCGGTGAACGACAAGGACGCCCGGCACATCGCCGAGGCCGAAGCGCTGTTCATGAAGATCCGTCCGTCGGTGGCGTATTTCCATTCGTCCAAGTACATCTCGGACCTGGCCAACGGCAACATCTGCGTGGCCGTCGGCTACTCCGGCGACGTGCTGCAGGCCAAGGCCCGCGCCGAAGAGGCCGGCAACAAGGTGACGATCGACTACAGCATCCCCAAGGAAGGCGCCGGCAGCTTCTACGACATGGTCGCCATCCCCCGCGATGCGGCCAACGTCGAGAACGCCTACCTGTTCATGAACTTCCTGATGCGCCCGGACATCATCGCCGAGATCACCAACAGCATCGGCTACAGCAACGCCAACCAGGCCGCCACGCCGCTGGTGGACGAAGCGATCCGCAACGATCCGGGCTCGTATCCGCCGCAGGAAGTGATGGCCACGCTGTACGCGGTGCCGGATCAGCCGATCGCCACGCAGCGGATCATGACCCGGGGCTGGACGCGGGTGAAGCTCGGCAAGTGAACCTGCGGGAGCGAGCAGGCTCGCTCCCGCAAGGGATGCAGCAAGATTCAAGACAACGGTTTCCCGTTCATGCAGCGCCTTACCACCGCTGCACCCTCTCTCTGAACGGCCTCACCTGGCACTCCTCGGTTCAGGTGAATTCAGGCGCCCTCGGGCGCCTTTTTTTGTCGGTTCAGGCCAGCGGCCATTCGGCCAGGGCGCGGTAACGGCCCTTGTGGGATTCGAACAAGGCGAAGCGCTCGGCCCGCAGGAAGAATTCCGGCGGCGTGGCGGATTCCGGGACGGGTTCGCGAAAGTCGCGCATCAGGGTCAGGTGCGGCCGAAATTCCCGGGGCGGCTCTTCGAAACCGAACGGCAGCATCGCCTGCTCCAGCGCGTACACCAGCCGCAGCAGCGCCGGCGGTGCCTGTTCCGGCGCCAGCGACAGCACACCGGCCTTGCGCCACACCTGCAAGCGGTCCAGCGAAATCCTCAGCGCAGTTCCTGGCGTGCTCACCTTGGCGGCCGCTTCGCACACCTGCGCAATCTGCGCCAACGGCACCGCGCCGAGAAACAGCAGCGTCAGGTGAAAGTTGTCCGCCGGCACCGGTTTGCCGGCCCTCAGGTTCAAGGCGCTGCGCCATTGGGCAATGGCCTTGCGCTGCACCGGCGGGCAGTCCAGGGCAAAGAACAGCCGCTTGAACGGTTGATCCCCAGGTAAATCGTCCTTCATGGCCCTTCTCCTTCGCGGGTCGTGATCCTGTGGATTCTACACGGCCGTTTTCTGGCGGCCCGCGACATGGAGGTTATAGTTCAGGGATGGCCATCGACCGGAGACCGCCATGCGCGAGATCCTCAGCAAAGAACCCTGGTGGGCCCGACCGCCGAATCCCGGGCAGGACGAAACCGAACTGGAATGGGGCTGGCTGGTGCACTACAGCGAAGGCGAGCCGCGCTTCGAATTCATCCACGAGCGGCCGACGGACGAACAGATCCGCTTGCGCAAGAGCTGCCGGATCACACCGTCGGCAGAGTAGGCCTGAGCCATTGCCCGCCGCAAATCCTGTGGGCGCTTGCCTGCAAGCGATACGGCCAGCACTGCTGGCATCTCCGGTGCCTGATCCACCGCTATCGCCAGCAGGCTGGCTCCCACAGAGGATTGCGGGTATCCGCAGTATCTTTGTTCACCACAAAAACCTGTGGGAGCTGGCTTGCCAGCGATGAGGCCAGCACTGCCGACATGTGTGGAGCCTGACCCGGCGCCATCGCCAGCAGGCTGGCTCCCACAAGAGATCCCGGCACACCGCAAAACCTGTGGGCGCTGCGGTGCGACGATTCGACTTGCCAGCGATAGGGCCGGCACTGCCGACATCTGTGGAGACTGACCCACCGCTATCGCCAGCAGGCTGGCTCCCACAGAGGATTGCGGGTATCCGCAGCATTTTTGATCACCACAAAACCTGTGGGAGCTTGCCTGCAAGCGATGAGGTCGGCACTGCCAACATCTGTGGAGACTGATCCACCGCCGTCGCAGGCAAGCCAGCTTCCACGGAGATGCGGTGGGCTTCAGGATTCGACGAGGTGCCTGAAGCCGCCGAAGATCATGCGCTGACCATCGAACCCCATCGGGTTGGCGTCCGGCTGCATGCGCGGGTCGTCCATCATTTTGGCCATGCCGGCGTCGCGGGTGGCCTTGTCCGGCCAGATCAGCCAGCCTGCGGACACGGTTTCGCCTTCCTTGAGCTTCACCGCCATCGGGAACGACGTGACCTTGCCGTCCGGTACGTCATCGCCCCAGCACTGCACAACGTCCCGGGCGCCGTATTCCTTGAACAGTTTCGCGGCGACCGCACAGTGCTTTTCATATTGCCCGCGGTTGGCGTTCGGCACGGGCGCCACAAAGATATCGATGTAAGCCATGGTCATTCTCCTTGAGGATCGGGTTGGATCTGCTGACTGGTCGATTCCGGCGGCCGCCATTCGACACGCTGGAGGCCCTGCCCGACCGACGGCTCTTCGCGGCCGCCCAGGCTGCCCTCGACCTGCCCCGCGATGTGCAGCGTGCCGGCCATGACGCCGGTCGTCGGGTTCTGCACCAGTTTCAGCCAGGCCTTGTCGAACGTGTTGCCCAGGCTGCTGCGGATCAGCGCTTCGCTGTCCGGCCGGTCGTTGGCCTGGATGATCGCGCGGATGCCCGCCACGCCCACGGAGATCAGCGCCCCGGCGAGTTTCCCCGCCGCGGCCGCCACCGCGCCGGCGGCGCCGCGCGGGGCCATTTCCGCTTCCATGCGCTGGCTGGCGCGCCGGGCCACCGGGGCCATGCCGGCATCGGTCGAGGCGATGCCCTTGGCGCCGCCGTCGGTGTGGATCTTGTCGATCAGCGCGGCGTAGGCCGGCAAGGTGTTCAACGGTTCGGTGCTGATGACCTGGTACAGCGACGCATCCCGGGCCGGCGGCGGCCCGAGGGCGATGGCGGGAATCTTCTGCAGGCGCCCGTTGAGTTGGGCGACGGGCACGCCGTGACGCTGGGCGATGAGCGGCATCTGCTTCGCCATCTGCTGCGCATAGAACGCCGTGGACTGACCGAGGATCGCGTCCGGGTCGATCTCCACGGCCACCGGCGCCAGTACCCTTTCCTGATACTGATCAAGCAGATACGCCGCCAGGCGCTTGGCCGACGCGTCCTGTTCGCCGCCGGCGCTGATCGTGTACCAGCTGACTTTCATCGACAGCCATTCCTGGGTCCAGTAGCTACTGAACCACGGAATGAAATTTTCTTCAGTTTGCTGATAGACCCGAGTGCGCCAATGTTCCATCGAACCCCGGGCGAACAGCTTGACCTGCTCGGTGGCCTGCTGCGACGCGCTGAGGATTTCCCGGTCAATCTGTTGCCAGGTGGCGGGCGAGACCACCACCGCCGGCGCGCTGACCGGGGCCCGCGCCGACGTGGCGCAGCCGGCCAGCAGAAACAGTGCGGCGACGGCCAGCGCGCGCAGGTTCACGGTGGTGTCCTTCAGGGAGCCGGGGCGGTATGCGTTTGAGTATAGGTGGGCCGGTCAGCGGTGAGGGGGATGTGCAGGCCCTGTCGCGAGCAGGCTCGCTCCCACAGGAGATTGCCGTGCTGCTCAAAGGGTGAAGGCCAGCCTGCTGGCGATCGAAGGGCCGACAGGCTCACCGCCACACCCGAACCATCATTGCCGTCGATGTTCACCATTACGACGATTGCCTTCCGCGCAAGGGTCGCCTGGCGCAGGATTCACCCAACCGCAACACATCGAGGATTCAACACCATGAGCCACCCCGTCACCCTCGCCGTGAGCTTCCCGGTGTTCGGCAGCAACTACTATGACCAGCACGCGGTGTCGCGCAAGGCACAGGCACTGGTGTTCAACGAAGATTTCGAAGATCTGCTGATGCCCGCCGCCAGTCATCATTTCAGCAACGGCGTGGTGGGCCTCAACGATCAGTTCCGTTTTCTGAGCGACATTCTCGCCACCCATCTGCTGGATCTCGAGGCCTCGGTGCCTGCGCGTTCCCGCGTCCGGGCGAGCGCTCACTTTTAATGCCAAGGGCGCTCCCGGCCGGGAGCGCCCTCTTTGCGTTCACTCAATCGTCGTTGTCGTCGCGGTCGCGGTGATGACGACGCCACTCGCGCCGGTCGTCGCGGTCATCCCAGCGCCGGTCGTGGTCGTAGTAGCGGCCACGGTCGCGGTCGTAATACCCGCCATGGCGGTAGTCATCATCAAAATCCGCGACACAGCCGCCCAGCAGGACGGCGGCGGAAACGGTCAGCAGCAAGGTTGTTGCAGGCTTCATTCAGGGCTTCCCAAAACCAGGGTCAAGACGACGGAATCGGCCGGCGCTGCCCTCGCCTCTTGGCCCGGTGCGCGCCGCCGCAGATACGACCGGGCAAACCGCCGATGATTCAGCGGGTGCCCGCCACCGTCTGTCGTCTCGTGCCGTTCTCAGCCCACCAGCGCGATCAATTGCTGGCGCTGCGCGTCGGTCAGCGTCAGCCCGAACCCGGCACAGGCGTTGTCGGCCATGCTGCGCGGGTTGCCGGTGCCGGGAATCACGCAGGTGACCGCCGGGTGGGCCAGCAGAAACTTGAGCAGCAACTGCGGCCAACTCGTGACCTGCACCTGCGAAGCCCACCCCGGCAGAGGTCGGCCCCGCAGCCGCTCCAGCAGCGCGCCGCCGCCGAACGGCCGGTTGCAGATCACCGCCACCCCGCGCTCGCGGCACAACGGCAGGATGCGTTTTTCCACGGCGCGGTCGTCGAGGGCGTAGTTGATCTGCAGGAAATCCACCTGTTCGGCCCGCAGCACCGCTTCGACCTCGTCATGGGCCGACGGCGCGTAATGGGTGATGCCGATGTAGCGGATGCGCCCCCGGGCCTTCCAGTCGCGCAAGGTCGGCAGGTGGGTCTGCCAGTCCAGCAGGTTGTGGATCTGCATCAGGTCGACGCAGTCGGTGCGCAGCAGACGCAAGGAGCGCTCCATCTGCGCGATGCCCTCTTCTCGGCCGCGAGTCCAGACCTTGGTGGCCAGAAAGGCCGGCGAGCGCGGTTCGTGGATCGACAGCAGCCCGCCGACGGTCTCTTCGGCGCGGCCGTACATGGGCGAGCTGTCGATGACCGTCCCGCCCTTGCTGAACAGCTCGCCGAGCACCGCCGGCAAGGGCCGGTGCAGCGGATCGCCCGGCGCAGCGTCGAAGGCGCGGTAGGTACCCAGCCCTACCGTCGGCAGCGCTTCGCAGGTCGAGGGGATGGCGCGGGTCTGCATGGTCTGGCCTCCTGCGGCACTGAGCGAGGCGCTGGGGCGAGGGTTCGCTGGGCTACACTGCGACAACCCGCCTGCGCGCCCCGTTAAAGTTAGCCGAATGTCACGAACCCTGATGTCACTCGTCGCCTTGGCCGTCGCCGCGTACCTGATCCTGTGCGCGGCGCTGTTCGTGTTCCAGCGCGCGCTGATCTATTTCCCCCAGCCTGCGGCGGTGGACTCGCCGGATACGCGACTGACGCTGTCCACGCCGGACGCCGACATCCGTGTGAGCGTCCGGGAACACCCCGGCCCCAAGGCGCTGATCTACTTCGGCGGCAATGCCGAGGACGTTTCGCTCAGCCTGTCGGCGCTTGCCCGGGCCTTTCCCGGTCAGGCCGTGTATCTGCTGCACTACCGGGGTTATGGCGGCAGCGGCGGTTCCCCCTCCGAAGAAGCCATTGCCCGGGATGCCCTGGCGCTGTTCGACCGGGTGTACGCCAGCCATCCCCAGATCGCGCTGATCGGGCGCAGCCTCGGTTCCGGCGTCGCCGTCCGGCTGGCCAGCCAGCGGCCCGTGCAGCGTTTGATCCTGGTCACGCCCTACAACAACCTTGAGGAACTCGCCGCCCGCCAGTACCCGTGGGCGCCGGTCAAGTGGCTGCTCAAGGACCGTTTCGAGTCCGGCCGCTACGCGGCCCACATCCAGGTACCGACACTGCTGCTGGCGGCGAGCGACGACGAGGTGATTCCCCGCGCCAGCACCGAGCGGCTGCTGCGCAGCTTTCCCGAGGGCGTGGCGACGCTCAGGGTGATCGCGCCTGCAAGGCACAACTCGATTGCCGAGCGGCCGGAGTACCTGGAATGGATGGGCGAGGCGCTGAACCGCTGAGGGTTGCCGGGCGGTGACGGTGGCGTTGCTTCCACAGGATTCGGGGAATCGACACAGAACCTGTGGGAGCAACTGTCTTGGCTACACCCTGCGGCGCCTGAACGGTCGCCATCGCCAGCAGACTGGCTCCCACAAGGGATCCCGGTACACCCCCAACAACCTGCGAAGAGCCGGAGAAGACGCCGCAACGGCCTACAGGAACGCCCGTCCCAGACACTTCGTCGGCCCGCCGCGATTCTCACCGTCGCCCCGTGAACCAAGCCTCAAAAGCCCAGTCCTACCCGCGCCGCCTTTCGCGGTTCATTTCACTAAAGCGCCGTCCCCCTTAAGAGCCGCCCCTTCCATGCGCCACGCCGTTCGTCCGTCCCGCTTCGTTCCGCTGTGCCTGCTGTTCCTCTCGCCGCTGCTTGCCGCCCCCGCCCATGCCGGTGCGGAACGACAATTGGCAACCGCCATCAACGACTTGCGCGCCCACCCCCAACGATGCGACCGCCGCCCGACGCAACGCCTGGCGCCGCTGGCGCTCAAGCAGGATCTGGCCCTGCCCATCGGCTACGGTTATGGCGGCGGGTTGCGCGAGCGCCTGAAGGGTCAAGGGTACGCGGCGGTGTCGGTGCGCAGCATCCGGATCGTCGGGGCCGAAGACGCCGACGAGGCGTTCGACCAATTGCAGGACGACCACTGCGGCGCCCTGCTCGACGCCCAGTACGCCGACATTGGCATCAGCCGCGCCCGCAACGAATGGCAAGTGGTGCTGGCGCGGCCGGTGCTCGACAGCCGGGTGGGCGACAACCGCAGCGTCGGCAAGGCCCTGCTGGCCGAGGTCAACGCGGCCCGCGCCCGCCCGCGGATGTGCGGGCGCCAGCGGTTCGCCGCCGCCCGCCCCTTGAGCTGGAACCCGGCCTTAGGCGCCGCCGCCCAAGGGCACAGCAAGGCCATGGCCTACGGCAACTACTTCGCCCACCGCGACCCCGACGGCGACATGCCCTCCGACCGCGCCCGCGCCGCCGGCTACCGCGGACGGCAGATCGGCGAAAACATCGCCGCCGGCCAAGGCTCGCCGGGCAAGGCCATGGCCGGCTGGCTCGCCAGCCCCGGCCACTGCGCCAACCTGATGAACCCGATGTTCACCCAGGTCGGCGCCGGGTTCGCCAGCGATGTGCGCAGCGATCAAGGGGTGTACTGGACGATGCTGTTCGGCGCACCTTGACCGACCCTGACGCAGGCGCGCAAAGGCGTTCAATGACGCAAGCCCGTTTCATCGTTTTTTTGATAGCATCCGGGCTTTCATGCACCCTCAGTGCTGCTATTCCAAGGAACGGATTCAAGCATGCTGGACGCCAACGCTACGCACATCACCCTCACCCTCGAAGGCGCCAACGCGGACTTCCAGGTGCTCAGCTTCACCGGCCGCGAAGCCCTCAACC
>NZ_NEHZ01000058.1:0-522 GCF_002112565.1 Pseudomonas sp. R25(2017) | reverse complement strand
CCAGGGGACGATCCAGTATTCGCCGTTGTCGCGGGGCACGCAGACTTCGCGGCGCTGGCGGTTGAAGCGGACGGGCAAGGGGACTTCGCGGAAGAGGCCCTGGATCAAAAAGAAGGTGGGTACTCCAATGATGAACGTCGTCATCACCGCAAAAATATGCATGTCGTCATGATCATTTCGAAACAGGTACCCCATGAAGGCAAACAGCATCACCATCGGCCAAAGCACCATCACCGCCGAACCAATGCTGTAGTTGCCGATGTCAATAAAGACGTCGTTCTTGCGCCAGATGGTATTGAGCACGTCACAGGGCTTTTCCCCCGTAGGGATCGGCAACGGCGCCAGATAGTCATTGCGCGAAAACATCCCTTTCTTCGTGGTGCCGGCCGCTGGCGTGCTCATGCCGGCGCATCGGCTTGAGCGGCCAATTCCGCTTCGCGCTGGACGATGGCGGCTGCAAGCGCCGGGGAGCGTTGGGCCCATTGCTCGGGGGGCAGGGGTTTTGACCATTCGAGGATGTCG